>JBDKTH010000270.1:0-9095 GCA_039680305.1 Thermoguttaceae bacterium
AGCTCGACTTTTGCCCGAAGCGAGAGGTTAGGCTGCCTGGGTAAGCCAGTTCACGAGGATCTCCTGTGTCTTGGCGCTGAGTTTTTGCATGCCCTTGGCCAGCAAGGGGTGCGTGAATACTGATTCCACCCAGATGAGATGCCGGACAACTGCCAGACCGTCGGCGAAGGTTGCCTCGCTCTTGCGGTACCAGGGATAGGATCGGGGCCGCGGAGGGTTGCGACGCAGATGTTCCACATAGACCAGGGTCACGACGCTGAACAGCGCGAACAGCCAGGGCTCGCCCCGCTGCACCGCCGCTTTCGACCAGTGCCGTGTCGTACCCAGGCCCAGGTGGAGGCGGATCTCCTCGAAGGTCACTTCGATCGCCCAGCGGAGCGTGTAGTACTCCACGATCTGCTTCAACGGCATCTGCGGATTGGTGCTGAAGAAGTATTCCGGACGATGGGTGCCCTCGCGATCTTCCACATAGACCCAACGCAACTCCACCAATCCCCGCCCGGATTTGTACCAGGAGCCCTCTCCGCCGGTCAGGCTCACCTTCCGCGACTGGCCCCCGTACTAAGCCACGCGTGTCGCCCACCCCTTCGTTGGAATCACCACCTCTTGCGGGCTGGGACACTTGCCGCCCTTCACCCGCGGGCGTCCATGGCCCACATACGGCGGCGGGGGCTCGTAAAGCGCCGCGTCGGCGTAGAATTTGCCGACGAACACCAACCGCTTGCGGTGGCGGCGGGCGAAGCGTGCCATCTCGTGGGAGGAAAAGTCGCCGTCGCCGACGAGAATGAATTGTCGCTCGGGAAACCAGGCCAAAAGCACGCGCATCAAGCTGCGGGCCAGGTCGCCGGGCGTCTTGTGCCGCCGCCCCTCGGCTTGATTGACCGATTCCGGCCGGTACAAGGCGACCAGGACGGGCAACGCCCAGCGTCGGGAAATGCAGGGAATCGGCACGGCCAGCATGAGGACGCCCCACTTGTGCCCCCACAACCAAGCCGTAAACGTGTGGGAACTGCGGACCGCATCTCGGTGCTTCCCCTTCCCGTACATCTTGTCGCCGGGATGTTCGGTGACCGTCGTATCGCAGATGGCTACCACGGGCTCTTCCGGGGGAATCAAGTCGATGACCAGCCTGGCCAAGAGCCGGCCCGCTTTCCAGCACGACCAATGCGGTCGCGAGAAGAGGCGGTAGAAGGAAGTGAAATGCCCCTGGACCAGCCCGGTCAGCAGGATAAGAATACGGGTAAAGGTCCGACGTCCTGGCACGAGGAGGGCTCCCAAGGCAAGCCCTTGCATACGTCGCCCAATCCGCTCGGAAAAGGCGGGGGCGAGTTTTTCCAATACCGACGGTGCTGCTTTCGGCGGCTGAAACATAGCAGACTCCGTTCGATGAGACTGAGATGAAACGTCCATACTTTCAGTCTCAGGCGGAGTCTGTTTCTTTCGCCCCCCAAATGACCTATGACTCCCCCGCTTCGGGCAAAAGTCGAGCTAAGCGAGCCTTGTCGGAAGCAGCGGGGGCATGGTACTCCAGGGGGTTCACTATGCAGTGACAACGGATCGACGGCTCGTTGCCGGGAGACAATGTGAGCAACTCCAGAAAGGCTTTGTCGTGCTGCAAGGAAGGAACCTTCGCATACATCGCGATGATTTCCCGTGGATCTTCCCCATGAGCAATAGCCTGCCGGAGGTATTCCAGTCCCCGGCGACGTTCGGCCGCATCGGGAAAAGCTGACAAGACGGCTTGGTTGGCCGCGACACCGATTTGGGCTACCTGCTCGGCACGGAAGGCCAAGCCGCCGCAGAGGAGGTAGACTTGTCGGGAGGGGGGCCCCAATTCCACGGCCTTTCTCGCGTGGAAATAGGCCGCTTTGGGAATCGGTTTCCGCATGCCGCTCGTGGCCGCATTGAAATAGACGATGGCCAGCCCCCAATGGGCGCCGCGCAGGTTCGGGTCTTTCTCAAGCGCCTCTTGGAAGTACTTCTCGCTCTCGTCGAAATGGCCCCGCATTGAATGACACATGCCGAGGTTGGTCAGCACGTCAGGCGAGCGATAGCCTATGCGGATCGCCTCTTGGGCGTAGATGAAGCTGAGTCGGGTATCCCTGGCCATATGGTGGCAATAGCCGATGGCGGCCGCGACCCGGCCGCTGGGCCACCGCTCTTGCACGGCCAGCAACTCCTTCACCGCCAGGTCCCACTGCTGCAGTTGCTGATAGACTCGCGCGCGGAACAGATAGGCCTCGATATCGCCCGGCTGCAATTGGATCGCTTCCCCAAACGCCTTCAGGGCGACCCCATACTCCTTCTGCTGAAAGGCCTCTTTTCCCCGCTGCAACTCGCGATTACCCGCCGGGCTCTGCAACGGCAACGGGGAACTCGCGCCCAACACACAGACTCCCAACAGCACGGCAAGACACGCCGTTCCAAGGGAATGGTGACGGCGCGATCGCTGCGTCTCAGAGGCGGCGTTCGCTGTTCGGAAATCCGCGGCCTGCATTTCTGGCGGTCGGTAGTATGGGGCTGCCGGGAAGATTGCGATACGGGGGCTGGGAGAGAGATCTCGTCTGCGAAGGTGATGCGGCGACGACTGTCCCACCTAGGTATTAATTGCGATGCCATCCCAAAAGCGCGCACGGATTCCTCCATGGCAGCCAAATGATGCACGCTCGTTCAAACGACGAGGGACCGCTTGCCTACCGGAGGAGTGACTCCAACGGATCGGCCATCCCGCTCAGGAACTGCGACGGTTCATGGCCCACCGGCATGTTGAGCAGCAATTTGAACTCGGGATCGTCGCTCAATGGGCCAAACGCGATCCTGGTGAGTTCCGCTGGGGCAACGCCGTGGAGGATGGCCTGCCGCAGGTACTCCAGGGCCCGCCGACGCTGTGACTCGGGAAGCGGCTGAGACTTGTCGACCTCTTTCTCGCGAATAAGCAACTGGGCACAGAGGAGATACACCTGATTGGAGGGAGGGCCCAGTTCCGCCGCCATCTTCGCATGATAAGCAGCCTCTTTCGGAATTGGCTTGTGATTCGACGCCCCTCGCCAATTGTAATACAGGATCACCAGGCCGAAGTGAGCCTCGCGGAGATGAGGATCGATCTCGAGCGCCTCCTTGTAACACGTCTCGCTTTGCTGAAACCTGCCGCAGACCCGATGGACGAACCCGAGATTGTTGAGCACGGCGGGCGTCCGAAAGCCCATCTCTATCGCTTGACGGAAGTAGTCTGTCGCCGCGGGCGAGGTCCCCAGACCTCGTTTCAGAAGGCAGTAGCCCATCTGGGCCTGAACTCTCCCAGTGGTGTCGTGTTGCTCCAATACTCGCAGGTCCTGCATCGCCGGTTCGTAGAGCCCCAGCTTCTGGTAGGTTCGAGCGCGGGCAAACTGGGCCTGCGTCAAGCCCGGGGCCAGGCGAAGGGCTTCGCGATACGCGTCCAACGCCAGGCTGTACTGCTCCTGGCGGAAATAGGCGTCTCCTTGCCGGAACTGACGAATACTGGCCGGATCGCGCATGGCCACTACGGTCATCAGGGCCACCAGGGAAACCGCCAGCAGGGTTCCCGCGCACGCGCTGCGGATCGGATGATCCTGAATCCATCGCCGTGCACGCGGCAAGGGGGAAAGCTGACGGCGAAGGGCCACGGCCAGGTCGGCAGCCGATTGGGGGCGGTCCGCAGGCTCAAAGGCCAGGCACTGGCGGATCAGCCGGGCCAACGACTTGTTGATCTGTCGATTGAGCGGTTTCAGGGGTTGCGGCCCCTGCCGGTGCTGCTCGAAGAGGCTGGCCGCCACCTGCTCCAAGGGGCGATTCCAGGAGATGCTGCCGAACGGATGACGGCCCGAGAGCAACTCGTACAGGATCACCCCCAGGGAGAACAGATCGGACCGCGGATCGGCTTGCGCCGGCTCACGCGGCGTCTCGGGAAGCAGTTGCTGGAGTTGTTCGGGCGCCATGTAGGGCAGAGTGCCACCCACCCGCTTGGCCGTCTGCTGCTGGTCATACGACAAGTTGAAATCCAACAACAGGGGCCGACCGTCCAGGGTCAGCAGCACGTTGGAGGGTTTCAGGTCGCGGTGGCAGACGCCCCGACCATGGGTGTAGGCCAGCGCATTGGCCAGTTGCACGCCCAAATGAATCACGCCATCGACGTACGTCCCGCAAGAGAGGATCGGGTCGGTCAGGTGCGTTTCCTGCAGATCGCTGGCCTCGCCCAGATCCTGGATCGTCTCCAGAATCACGCTGGCGCGGGCGGGGGGCGAGTGGTCGGCGAAGGCGCGATCGAGGACGTCGCAAAGGGTCGTGCGACCGAGATAGGGCATGCAGACGGCCGTCAACCCGGTTTCGGGGGCCTCTTGGATCGAGTAGATCGGCACGATATTCGAGTGGCGCAGCTTGGCAATGATCTCCGCTTCGTCGCCGCCGTGGGGAGCGACCTTCAGGGCGACGAGGCGATTGCCCAGCGAGGGTTCCGAGGCCAGAAACACCCGGCCGAAGGTCCCGCGGCCTAGTTCTGCCAACAGGCAGAACCCCAAGAAGTCGTCGCCCAACTCCGGCCAGGGGGCCGACTCCGGCGCGATGCGGAACTGAGGGTCCTCGTCCAGCAGACGCTGCACTTCCAGCAGCATGTAAAGCGACTTCTGCAGACTGGGAAACCGGCGGGCAAAATCCTCCGCCTCAAGCGACTCGCCCTGGGCCAGGCGATGCTGATACTCGTGGCAGGCCAGATCGAGGACCACCGACCGATAGCGGTGCAGATCCGGATGTGCGGTCAACACGGCGGCCACGTTAGGCTGCTCGCCACACCGCCAGCGTTTCTTGACCGCATCGGCCAGGCGAGTAGCCGACATCACCCCTCCGTCACCCTGGAGGGTGGAGGTGATGTCGATCGGCTGCGTGTCTCCGTGCCCGTTCATGCCACTCGCTCATGGAACAATCGCTTCAAAAAACGGCGGACCGTGCTCTCGGCCACCTGAAGTGTATCGGCAATGTCTTGGTAAGTGTGCCCCTGCAATCGCAGCTGGATGATTTGCCGATAGTGCTCCGGCTGGTCCTCCATCATCAGACTCCACTGCTCGCGGGCAATGGCCACATCGATCGGGCCGGGCTGGTGGCCGGAGACTTCCTCCCACCCCTCCCCCTTCTCGCCGAAAAGCGTTTCTTCCCGGTTCAGGTTGTACTTTTCTGTCAACAACCGCCGTCGAATCTCCATCCCCACTTTGTTCCGGGCCATGGTCACTAGGAAGGCCGTTAATTCCTCGGGCCGGTCGAACTGCTCAAAGCGGAACCGCGCACGAAAGAAGGAAGACCAGACCAATTGGACAAAATCCAGGGAATCGAACTTGGAACGCAACCGTTGATTCAACGCTCGGCGCACGGCGCGGCGGATCATCTCCCCATAGGAATCGACGAGCTCCCAGGCGGCCTCGTCGGATCCCTCCCTCACGCGACGCATCAGATCACGGAAGCTGTCGTTCGGTGTGGCTGTCGCCGATGTCTCCATGACTTTCTGAATCCTTGAACTTTTCTAAGACGTCGGTGCACGCTCAAACGGCTATTCTGCAATTCAAGAGAGAGGAGCCGAGATGTTTCTTGCCCCGCTCTTACTAGCCAAATCGGTTCCAAAGGGTTTGTAAAGAGAGGGTGTGGGAGAATCCTCAGAGAATACTGCTTTGGTGGTAATTCGGAAAGGTGGGTTGGAGCAGTAAACGCGGCACCCCCCACCCGGGCAAGGTCGTGCCGCAGAGACTTCGTCACGGCTCTTGCGGTTATCGAGTTCTGTCGCATAACCTTTGTAGGGGGTTCTGAAACGACGGAAATCAACGATGCGGATCTTCTGCCCTCTTGCGGGTCCTTAGCGCGCCTGATCAACGTGCCGCCCGCGTAGGTCGTACATGAACGTACTGCTTTTGTCGCGCTGCCTGCAGTTGGTGAGTCTACTCTACTCGCAGGCGGGATATAGCGTCACAGAGCTCGCGCGCCAACTCGGCGTGAGTACTCGGACTATCTACCGATATATCGAGGTTTTGCGCACCGTCGGGATTCCCGTGCAGTTCGACGAGCGAAAGAGCGGGTACGTGATCTCGCCGCAATTCCGCCTCAAGGTCTCCCAGCTCACCGAAGACGAGCTAGCCCTTCTGATCCTGGCGGCGCAAAGTTCCCCGATCGCCGGCCACGGAGAACTGGGAAAAATCATCACTCGAGCGAGCAGCAAACTCCTGTCACAAGCCCCACTGGAGCTGCGCACCGAGGCGGCCAATCTGCTGCAGGCGTGCGAGATCGCCGCCGATGCGCGATTTCAGTCGCAGGAAGAACACGACCTGTGCCTGCAAATCCTTACAGCGATTCGCCAACAACGGCAGATTCGCCTCACCTATCAGACCGGGGCCCCAGGGGAGTCGACCATCCAGACCAAAGTGGTTCCCTACCGATTAGTCCTTCAGGCCGAAGACGCCCATCTGTTCGGCCATTCCTCGTGGCACCGCAAAGCCTACAGCTTCCAGCTTCGCCAGATCACGCGGATCGAGATCACCGAGGACGGCTACTCCCTGCCCCGTGCCATCTGACGGCTGCCGCTACTCGGCGATCGGGGTCAGCTTCACGGTCCGGAACTGGATTTCGCCGCCTTCCGACTGGAGGCCGATCGGACCGGCCACGACGTCGCAACCCGTGGCCGCGTTGATCGGTTCCCCGTTGACCTCCAACGTGAGCTTGTCGCCGACCATCATGATGACGTACTGGTTCCATTGGCCGGGCTGCTTTTCGGCATCTTTGAGCTTGCCCACGCCGACGAACGTACCCAGTTCCTTGTGGTTCTCGATCTTACGGAGGCGTTCGGCCGCGCCGGTGACCGGAAAGCCGCGGAAGCCCCAGACGTCGCCGGCCGAGCCGTGTTTCAGTTGGGCTTCGGCGCAACGGGGCATGAAGCCGATCGGATCGCTGCTGATCCGCAGCAGCACGCCGCTGTTGCCCGGCTCCTTCCCCGGCGCCCAACGCCACTCGACGATCAGCTTGAAGTTCTTGAAGCTCTCCTTGGTCACCAGGTAGCCCAGCGGCGAGCCCTTGCAGATCAGCACGCCGTTTTCGACCCGCCAGACGTCGGCCATTCTGACGTTCGGATCGACAAGATGATACGCCCAGCCATCGAGGTTCTTGCCGTTGAACAGGGCCACACCCTGATCGGCAGCGACGAGCGAGCAGGTCATCGTCAGGGTCAGGGTCGCAACCAGAACCGCGGCGCCGGCAACACGCAACATAGCAGCTTCTCCACAGTCGTAGGGTGAATCTCAAGGAGCCGTTTCCGGTTCAATGGTAGCGCGTGGCGACGGACTGCACAAGAGGCGAGGAAGGGAATGAAATAGGTGGGTGGGGGCTGTCTAGCCGGGAGGGTGAGGAATGGCTAGAATGGCGGTCACCGCACGCGGCCTTGTCCAATTGTCCCCAGTAACGCGGGAATGCCTCGAGATGAAGACGGAGAAAGCGAAGATGCTGTCGGGCGAGTTGTATAACGCCGCCGACCCGACGCTTGTCCTGGAGCGGCGGCGGGCCAGAGACCTGCTCAGAGAACTAAACGATTCCCGCGACGAGGAGCGGGAGAGGCGGACCGAGATCCTGGGGCAGTTGCTCGGCGGGATGGGAAGGAACGTGTGGATCGAGCCGCCCTTTTCCTGCGACTTCGGATCGAACATCTTCCTTGGCGATAACGTGTATTTCAACTTCAACTGCGTGATTCTGGACCCGGCCAGGGTCGAGATCGGCAGCAATGTTCTCTTGGGGCCAAATGTCCAGATCTACACGGCCACCCATCCCCTGGATGCGGCCCAGCGACGTTCCGGTTTGGAGTTTGCCAAAGAAATCCGGATCGGCGTGGACGTCTGGATCGGTGGCAGTGCGGTCCTCTGTCCTGGCATCTCGATCGGAGCAGGGAGTGTGATCGGGGCGGGAAGCGTTGTCACCCGCGATGTGCCCGCCGGGGTCTTCGCCGCCGGGAATCCTTGCCGGGTGCTCCGGGAGATTCCCCAAGGTCACCCCTGAAGGCCGGGCAACCAGATCTGCGTTTCTCGCTCGCCGAGAAATGACTCTCGTGGTACAACAGACGGTCGCCGCGGCCGGAGGCGATCAGCGACTTTCGCCGGGCGCTGGACGCCAAGGCTTGGCGGATTCTCTCTTTCCAGTCGGTCAATTGTACAAGTTATTTCTTCGCGGGCCCTTAGTTCGACGACCAGGGCAGCTACGACGGCGTCGGACATATCCGAAACTTCCTCGATTGCATGCGGACTCACCAAAAAACCGGCCGCCGATCTAGAGGCCGTAGGCCCTCCGTCGGGCCTCTTGTGTCACTTGGGCAATGCCGCCTGGCGGGCCGGACACACGCTGCACTTCGATCCAACCACCTACACCATTCTCGATCAGCGAGCCGATAGTCAGTGCCTCACTCGCCGATACCGGAAGCCGTGGGGGTTGCCGAACCTGGTCGCACTATAGAGCGGAGCGACAGGGGATCGGGGCCCCCCTGTTGCCAACGCAGCCGTAGACCGGTAGCATTGATGGGGGTGAAGAGATGGGAGTAACGACGATGGCCAGCGACCAGGACGAAGTTCAGGTTGATAGCTACTTTGCCCCGGCGGAAAGAGTCAGCGGCGAGCAACTCCAACGGGAGGTTCTCCTCGCCCGAAACCCGGTGGTCGACTCGCTGCTGGAATCGGTGGCCGGCCTGCTGGCCGTGTTGAATGAGCAGCGTCAGATTCTTGCCGTCAACACCGCTCTGTTGGAGCGACTGGGAGTCACCGAGGCCGACGCGGTGCTTGGGCTTCGCCCGGGTGAAGCGGTGCAGTGTATTCACGCCACGGAGATGCCGGGCGGTTGCGGAACGAGTCGCTTCTGCTCCACCTGCAACGCGGCGATCGCCATTGTCACCAGTCTCGCCACGGACAGCCCGGTCGAACGGGAATGCGCGATCACTGCCCAACGCAATGGAAAGCCGGCCGACGTTTACTTCCAGGTGCGGTGTTGCCCCATCAGGGTCGAGGGGCAACGTTTTCTTCTGCTATTCCTTCGCGACATCACCGCCGAACAGCAGCGGGCCGCGTTGGAGC
>JBDKTH010001123.1:0-5091 GCA_039680305.1 Thermoguttaceae bacterium
CGGTTCGGCCAGGCTTCGAACCCGCGTGATCGGCCGGACGAGGCGTCCCTGCAAATCGCGATACTCCAGCTGATGCAGCTCTTCGGCGAGTTGGCCGATCCTCTGCCAGCGGTCGCTGCCGGTGGCAAACCTGCCGTTCTCCTGGAAGGCCAGCACGGTCACCGGCCCGATCTCGCCTGGGGCAAAGTAGCGGCGCAAGAGCTGCGTGCCGCGTACGCTCGGACGCTCGTCCTGCAACTCGGCCAGAAGATCGTAGGTGACTTCGACCGAAAGGCCGTGGTAGGCCAGCGGAGCGAGGAGCACCAGGCTGCCGACGAGGATCAGCCCTGGCCGGGTGACGATCTGGCGACTGAGCCACGGCCAGAACCCCGTGAGCACAGCCTCGTCCCCGCCAGCTTCGGGCAGACTCGCGTCAGAGCCGCCCCCCTTGCGTGCCCGGATGCCGAAGGGCCAGAAGACGACCGTGCCCGTCGCCCGGAGCAAGGCCGGGGCTAGGGTCAGCGAGGCGACCATCGCCACGATCAGGCAGAGCGCGATCGCCGGGCCGCTGTAGCGGAACTTGCCGAAGTCGGCGAATACCATGCAGCCGAGTCCCACAATTGTCGTCATCGCGCTGCCCACCAGTGCATTACTCACTTGGCCGAGCGCGACGGCGATCGCCTCGGGGGGGCTCAGGCCGCGCTGCAACTCTTCCCGATAGCGTGAGATCAAGAACAGGCAGTAGTCGGTCACCGCGCCGTAGAGGATCACGACCACGAAGATCCGCGTGGTCTTGAAGATCTTGAAGTCGAACCAGCCGAGCTGTGTGCTCCATTGGGTGATCAGGGCCACCAGGCCGGTCGCCACGATCAGCGACAACAGGATCGTCAGCAACGGCACGACCACCAGGCCGGGCGCCCGGTAGACGATCAACAGGATCGCAACGACCAACAGGCACGTGGCCAGTTCCGTGTTGCGGATACTCTCTTCGGCCGAGAAGAGCATGTCGGCGCCGATCGCGGCCGAGCCGGTCACGCCCAGTTGCAGCCCTTCGGGGAAACCGGGTTCCGCACGGATCGCGTCGAGCTTGGCGTAGATGCCTTTGACAAACGGCATGTTGCCGATCGCCATGAACTCGCTGCGCAGCTGCAGCAGGATCAGCGTGGCCTGCCCCGCCGCCCCCGGCTCGCTGACCAACTTCTGGCCGACCACTTCGGTCCGGTGACTCAACACACCGACGATCGGTCCCGCGTCGTCGGCGGGCGTGAGGGCCTCGACGAGCCGGTCGGCCACGGCGTAGTCGGCCGACTGCAGCTCCCCTTGCGGCCGGGCCACGATCAGGACCAGATTGCTGCGTGACAGCACATCGGGAAAGGCGGCCTCAAGAAGCTTCTCCCCCTGGACGCTCGACATCTCGGCCGGCAGATAAGCGAAGTCGCCGTCGTGGGTCACATCCTCCCAACGTGGCGCAGCATGGCGCACGACCAGGACGAGCACTGCCCAAAAGAGCAGAACCCACAGGTAATGTCGCGACACAATGGTTCCGAGACGGCCAAACATGCTGGCGGACCAACCCTCCATGCAATCGGCCATCCTACCCGAAGAGGCAAGCAAGCCTCAAGACAAGTCACAGGCCCTACCGCCCGCAAACTCTTCGCAGTCTATGCGAACTGCCGAGCAATTGGCGATTTGACGGACCACCGCGTGACAGACCGCCGTGTGCCACTGCTTGCCTTCCAGGCAAGCAGTGCTGCAACTTCACCTCAGCCCGATCTCTGGAGAGCCTCGGTCACGACTTCTGCAGAAGCGGAGAGTAATCGGGTCGGCATGGCCCGGTTCTGAGTCCGTAACCTGCTTGGGACTCCATCGAGACACTGCTTGCCTGGAAGGCAAACAGTGGCACACACTCTACTCCCCAGTCCGTACGCCCCCCCCACGCTCATCGCTGGGCGATCATCTGCCGGACGGCCTCTAACGCCGTAGCCAACATGGGGTCGTCGTTAGTGCCGGTGGGTGAGGCGACCGAGGCCGCGTCGGCCGGCCGGGCCACATTGTGAACCGTCAGGTCGGGCTGCACCCCGACACCGACGAAGGGATACCCCTTGGGCGAGTAGAACTTAGCCGTCGTCAGACGCAGGCCGGCGCTGCTCGATCCGAGGGGGAAGATCCCCTGAACGGACCCTTTGCCATAGCTCCGCGTGCCGACGAGCGTTCCCCGTCGGTGATCGCGGATCGCACCGGCGAAGATCTCCGCCGCACTGGCGCTGTCCTGATCGATGATCAGCACCAGCGGCATGCGCCACGTGCCCGGCTCATGGGCCGAGTAGGTGAAATCTTCCTGGCTGTTGCGTCCGTGGGTGGAGACGATCACGCCGCGCTCGATGAACTTGTCGGCCACTTCCACGGCGCTGACCAGCAGTCCGCCGGGATTGCCTCGCAAGTCGATGATCAGGCTGCGCATCCCCTGGCGGTGGAGATTCCACAGGGCCGTATCCAGGTCGCGGCTGGTGGTCTTCTGGAAGCAGGTCAGCTTGAGATAGCCGACGCCCTGGGGACGATCGACGATCCGCACGTCGTCGATGCTGGGCACCTCGACGCGCTCGCGGCGGATGCGCAGTTGCCGCGGCTGCTGATTCGGGCTCTCGACGACCAGGTTGGCCACGGAGCCCGCTTCCCCCTGCAACAGGTTCGCCGCGCGATCGGTCGAGCAGTCGCGTGTCTGCTGACCATCCACGGCGAGGATCCGATCGCCATCGCGCAACCCGCCCTTCTGGGCCGGGCTGCCGGGGATTACCCGGACGATCAGCAGGCTGCCGTTGTCGGCCTTCAACTCAATCCCCAGGCCAACGAAGTTTCCCTCGATCTGCGAGTAGATGTCGTTCAACTGGCCGGGGGTGAGGTAACTGGAGTAGAGGTCCAGGGTATCGGCGGCCCCGCAGGCGTATTCCAGGACCACGGCGTTCTGCGACACCCCAAGACGCTCGGCGGCCATCGCGGCGACCAGCGACACGGACGTGCGGGCATCGTTGCGGCTCTGGATCATCCGCGGCCCGAGGGTCCGGCGCAGCTCTTGGCGGAACTGGTCCAGCGCCGGACCATCGGTCCGGACGCGGCACCCTTCCAGGAACGCGGGCTCCGACATCGCGACCTCGAAGGCGTTCGTGCCGCGCTCGACCAGCTCTTTCCAGTGGGGCGCTTCGACGTAGTGCGTCTGGATCTTCAACAAGACCTCGGAATAGAGATCCAGGCTCTCGTTGAACGACAGGCGGAGAAGCGAGTCGCGAAAGCTGCTGTCGTTGTAGCGACGGGCCACGTCGTGGTGCAGCCGGGTGAACTCGAAGCGGCGCTGGAGCGCCCGCTCGGACGGGTGCTGCCGCACGCCGTCCTCGTAGACGGCCATCGCTTCGCTCCACCGTCCCTGCTGCTCCAGCTGAACGCCCTGACGCAACAGATCATCAACCTGGGCGGTCGCGGCGACCGGAGTGGCTGCCCGCGCAAGAACGGCTTGAGAAAGGACGAGCGCGGCCAGCACGACACCCAAGAACACGCGGCTGGCGCGAAGAAGACCCTTTCGTCGCATAGTCATATCCATCATGTGATAGTTCCGAACGCCGGCATCCCCACGGCGTGCGTCGTTTCGCCGCCAACGCCGCTGACTTCAGCGGGGTTGCGGCGGCAGACGCTTTGAAGGCGAGTTACTCAGGCGGGCAACCGCAAGCCGCCACGGCGGACTTGCAGCCACAGTCGAATATAGATCACAGTTCTGGCGGCGTCAAAGCAATCGAGTCAACTTCGCGCCCGATTATCCGTTACGCCCCGCACCACCGAACCCTGATGCTAGCATTGCATCGAGAAACCCATAGGCACCGAAAAAGCCTGGCCTGCGGCTTCCGCCACTCGCCCCGCGCAGGGCGCTTGTAACGGTGGCACGAGGCCCCTCGCTACAATGCGCACCACGCGCGGTCCCGGCATAACCGGCCCGCGTTTCCGGCACAATCGCCCCTGCCCCACCGCGCCGCTCCTAGCGGAACGCGTGACGAGCCGGTATGCTCGTGGGGACCCGTCCAGAGATGACTTGGAGAATTGGCCTACCAATGAAGCAACTGCCGCCGCGTCCCGTGTCGGCTTCCCGCGTTATCCCCGGCCGTTGCTTCATTGGTGTCCTGAGGAGTGACTGATGATATCGGAGACCGATGCCCGCCAGTTTGCCGCCGAGTGGATCGAGGCCTGGAATGCCCACGACCTCGAGCGAATCCTGGCGCACTACGCCGACGACTTCTGTCTGACCAGCCCGATGATTGCCAAGCTGGCGACCCCGACGGGGACGCTCCAAGGCAAACCGAGCGTCCGCGCGTACTGGGAAAAGGCCCTCGCTCGAGTGCCCGACCTGAAGTTCGAGTTGCTCGACGTGCTCATCGGCGTGGACAGCGTAACTATCTGCTACAAGGCGGTTTTCGGCCGCCGGGCAGCCGAGGTCTTCCGTTTCCGGGCCGACGGCAAGGTCTACGAATCGTACGCCCATTACGACACGATTTAGGGCTCCCCCTGGACCGAAAAAAAGGCGAGAATAGGGGGAAACGGACCGCCGGAGTCCGCTCTTCCTGCCGCTACAGCAAACCGAAAGGCCCCATGTCCCCCGCCCTGGAGACTATTCAGTCGTTCGTCGCCCCCGTGGTCGTGATTTCCGCCAACGGGCTTTTGTGCCTGGCCTTCTACAACCGCATGACGTCGGTCATCAGCCGGTTGCGATCCATCAACAAGGAGCGGTTCGATCTCCACGCTCGCTTGTCGGCCCTGGGCGACGAGGAGCCCGAGTCACTCCCGGCCGGCCACTTGCGCCATCGCGTCGAAATCCTCGACGAACTCGGCCATCAGCTGTTTGCCCGCGTGCGGGTGATCCGCGACGCGCTGATCTTTCTGTTGGTCGCCGTCGTGAGCATGCTCGCCTGCTCGCTCTGCCTGGGGCTGGCCCCAGCCGTTCCGCGCATGGGCTCGCTCGCGTTGGTCCTGTTTGTCGTCGGCGTGGCGATCATGATCCTCGGGGTCGCCAAAGCGATCCAGGAGCTGCGCATGACCCTGAGCACCCTCGTGTTTGAGCACGAGATGCTCGAA
>JBDKTH010000878.1:0-21627 GCA_039680305.1 Thermoguttaceae bacterium
TTCACGACTCGCTGATCGAGTCGGTGATCGTGGCCGATGAAGCCGTGATGGAACGCTACTTCGAGGGCACCCAGCCGACGGCCGAAGAACTGTCCCGGCTGATTATCACAGCGGTCGCCGAGGGAAGTCTGATTCCGATCCTCTGCGTCTCCGCCAAGACGGGCACCGGCCTGCCGGAGTTGCTCGACGCCTTGACGCTCTGCGCCCTGCCCCCAGACCAGGTCAAGCGGACCGCGACCAATTCCGCAGGGGAAGAAGTCGCGGTGACGGCTGATCCGGCCGGCCCGCTGGTCGCCCAGGTCTTCAAGACCCGCATCGACCCGTTCGTGCAGAGACTGAGCTTCATTCGCGTTTACTCGGGCACCCTGGCCACCGGTCAGTCGCTCCCCGTCGTCGGATCGCGCAAGCCGATGAAGATTGCCCAGTTGTTTGAGATCCAAGCCAGCGAGACGATCCCGATCGACGAGGTCGGCCCGGGCTCGATTGTGGCCCTCACCAAGATGGAAGACCTCCAGACCGGCAGCTCCCTGGGCGAACTCACCCTGCCGTCGATCCCCTTCCCGACCCCGATGGTCGGTCTGGCGGCCACCCCCAAGACCCGCGGCGACGAGGCGAAGCTCTCCGGGGCCCTGTCCAAGATCTCCCAGGAGGATCGGACCTTCCGCCTCGAACACGACCCGCAGACCAAGGAAACCGTGATCACCGGGATGAGCGAGCTTCACCTGCAGCTCATTCGCGAGCGACTCAAGCGGCGCGACAAGGTCGAGGTGGAGACCAAGGAGCCCAAGATCCCGTATCGCGAGACGATCCAGGCCAATGCCGAAGGGAGCTATCGCCACAAGAAGCAGACCGGCGGCCGCGGCCAGTTCGGCGAAGTCCACATCCGCATGTACCCATTGCCCCGGGGCTCGAAGGTCGAAGAATTCGCCAACAAGGAGCGGTTCCCTTCGCTCAAGTCCACCCACTACGACGAGGAGAATAACTTCCTTTGGGTCGATTCGGTCGTGGGCGGCACGATTCCGGGCAACTTCATGCCTGCGATTGAAAAGGGCTTCAAGGATCGGATCGCCCGCGGGGTGATCGCCGGCTACCAGGTGCAGAACGTCTGCGTCGAGGTCCACTTCGGCAAGCATCACCCGGTGGACAGCTCGGAACAAGCGTTCAAGACGGCCGCCTCGATGGCCTTCAAGAACGTGTTCCTGCAAGCGAAGCCGTCGCTGTTGGAGCCGGTGGTGAAGATGGAAATCACCTTGCCCAGCACCAAGGTCGGCGATATCAACAGCGACATGTCGGGCCGGCGCGGCCGCGTGTTGGGGATGGCCTCGGCCGGCGGAGATCTCCAGACGGTCACGGCCGAAGTCCCCTTGGCTGAAGTCACGACCTACGCCCGCAGCCTCTCCAGCATCACGGGGGGACAGGGGAGCTACACGAGGGAGTTCAGCCACTACGACGTCGTGCCGGGCAACATCCTCCAGCAGATCATCGCCAAGGCCCAGCTGAAGGAAGAAGAAGACGAGGAGTAGGCCTCGGAAGCGAATCGAAAGGGCGTAGGGCCAGCGGAGAAGGGCGATGCGACCGTGTCGCCGTTTCTCCACTGCCCTACGCCCCTCCTTTTGGCAAACGGATTTTTCCTCAAACTCATCCCCTTCGGGGACCGAAAAGACAAGCGGTAGCTTGATTTTGCCGGCTTTTCTGCATAGGATTGCGTGGAATCTGGGAAAACCTGAGGGGTTGGTGCAAGCATGTACCGCGCCGGTCAGTTCTGTCCTGCCTGCTGCCATGCGTGTTGTTGTCCGCAATGAAGCGGACCCACGCGTCTCTTTTCCCACCCGATTGCGTTTGACTGTCCACGTACGCCCCACGCCCTTCCCGTTGCGCTTGTGCCCCGAGGGCTTGCAGGGCCGGAGATTGCGATCATGGCCACGGATATCCGCCTGAAGGAACGCCTTCCCGAACTCACCGACCGGATCGTCAGCACCTACGCCGAAGTCGGCTCGATCCACAACCTGGGCCACTGCCCGCTGCCCAACTACGACACGATCATCTGGGTGATCGAGAGCCTTCGCGAAATCCTCTATCCCGGCTACCGGCGTCGCGATAACCTGCATCTCGGCAATGTCACGTACCACGTCGGCGATCTGATCGATCGGCTCCACGATACCCTTACGTCCCAGATCGCCCGGGCGCTGTGGCATGAAGCCGGCGAGAATTCCACCTGCAGCGCCGAGCGACGCGAGGCGTTCGAGCAGTTCGGGCAAGCCAAGACCATGGCTTTCCTCGAACAGATCCCCACGCTCCGCAAGATCCTCGCGTTGGACGTCGAGGCTGCCTATGCGGGCGACCCGGCCTGCAAATCGCTCGACGAAGTGATCTTCTGCTATCCCGGCCTGGAGGCCATCACGGTCTACCGGCTGGCGCACCTCCTGCACGACCTGGAAGTGCCGCTCATTCCACGGATGATGACCGAATGGGCCCACTCGCGCACGGGCATCGACATCCACCCCGGCGCGACGATCGGCAAGCACTTCTTCATCGATCACGGCACCGGCGTGGTCATCGGCGAGACGACGCAAATCGGCCAGTGGGTGAAACTCTACCAAGGCGTCACGCTCGGCGCGCTGAGTTTCCCCAAGGATGCCCAAGGCAATCTGGTGCGTGGCACGAAACGCCATCCGACGATTGAAGACCGCGTAGTGATCTACGCCAACGCCACCGTCCTGGGCGGCAACACGGTCATCGGCCACGACTCGGTAATCGGCTCCAGCGTCTGGATCACGCGATCCATCGCCCCGCACACCTCCGTGACCCTGGAAAAGCCCAAGCTGCGAATCTACGGCGACCAGCAGCACGACGAGTTGCGCCCCCGTGCGTCTTCACCCTGACACGGAAGGACGAGCGAGCCAGTCTCCTCTGGTTGGGGGAATGATCCTGCAAACCGCCTCCGCAGCCGTCCGGCGCTCTGCGGATCGCCCCCAGGTTAAGGGAGAGAATTGTGGAAAGCCTCACGTGTTGTGATGCACATTTTGCGTCGCGGCGCACATTCGTAAGTGACCGTTATCCAAGTAGTTACAATTAGGCGAAAAGACGCAAGTGAACTAACCCGAAAGTGGGGAAGTGTTGCATAATTCATGGGTATCTACGTAATTCGGCCCAATCCGTACCACCTAGGATTACCTCCCCTCGCATGGTTTCCGTGATCCGGAAGTCCCGGGCCCGTACTCCGCAAGGAGCACGAGCCATACGCGCAGCCACCAAGCGGCGATTGGGGCGGGCCTGACGGCCGTACGCCGAGCGCGAGGGCAGTTTCTCGAAAGCGTCAATTGTCAAAGATCCAAGCGGCTCGCCTTCTGGGCGGCCAGGAATCAGCCTAGCAGAACCGCTGGCCCAATTTCAACACGATTTGGCGCGGCGGAGTTCGGGAAGGAGGAAGAGACGATCCCCTCCCCAAGGTTGATAGGGTCGGCGTGAGGGGAAGGGAAATGGCGGTATCTCTCGGCAATTCCCCTCACCCTAACCCTCTCCCGGAGGGAGAGGGAAGCGATGGCGTGACGTCTGGGCGGGTCCTGAGCGTCCTTGGCACCCGACGATGCCCGCCACCGCCAGCCCGATCCAAGCGAAGCCGCTCAGCATGGCTCCCCAAAGGATGTTCTTGGGCCGATAGCGATAGACCAGCCGGTGTTCGCCCGCCGGGAGCCACGCCCCACGCATGACTTGATCGGTTCGCACGATGGGCACTTCACGCCATCCCTGTCCGGCGGTCTCCACCTTCAGACGCCAGCCCGGGTAGAACTGGTCGCGAAGGATTACCAGTCCCGGACGCGCCAGCCGAGCGGCTATCTCCACCCGGGAGGGCTCGTAGCAGGTCACGCGGCAACACTCCCCCGTCTGTATGGGCGTCACGCGAGAGTTGTCGCTGTGGACGATCTCGGCCAACGCCGCGCTGCGCGGCTCGTACCACAACGCACCATCCCCCGGAGCGGCCGCCAGCCGCACCGCGTCGTCGCCCGGCGGCTCCTGATCGCCGCGCAGGACCTGATAACGCACCCCGATCGTGCGCAGTTCTCCGTCCCGTTTGAGCGAGTCGAGAACCCCTTCGTAATCGTAGGGCATCATCGTGCCATACACCTCGGCCAAGGCCATGCGATCGGTCAGATTGTGTTTCGGGAAGAGGGTGTCATGCTCCCATCGAGCCAACTCGCTCAGACGCGACGGCGCCCCGCGGTGGTGCCAGGCGCCGGGGAGCCACGCCGTCTCGCGGTAGATCCGATACGGCTGACCGTCGCCGTGCTGCGCGTCGTGTTCCCGAAGAGCGGCCGCCAGCTTCGAAGGCGATTCCAGGCAATTGCGTGGAGCACAAGCCACCATCCATTGATTGGCGATGCCAAGGTCCAGGATGAGGAAGAGCAGGGCCGTCAGAGCAGCCCACCGTGCACCGCGTCTCGCACGGCCCAGCAGCCACCGGAAGACCACGGCAAGCACGGCGGTCTGCGAAAGGGCGATCGCCACGTCACGTGTCGCCCCGGCAACATCCAACGGACCAAACGCACCGCTGGGGCGAGCCCGCTGGAGCCAGTCGGACCACCATGGTTGCAGGACGCCAAAGACGATCAGCCCGACCAGGCTCACGCCGCTTACCACCAACAGCCCACGGCGCGTGCGGTCGTCCGAGCCCTGGAGCACGCGGTCCCAACCGGCGGCGGCCAGCATGCTCAACCCCAGGGCAGCCAACACCAGCAGTTTGGCCGGATAGCGGAAGTAGATGTAGCCGGGCAACACCACCGTCATGAGCCAGTAGAGTCCACCAAACGGACTGCCGACGAAGGCCGGCTCCGCGCTGTGCCACTGCATAAGACCACGAATCTCGCTGAATAGCCATGCCGGGCCATACCAGCCGAAGCTGGCTATCACGGAGAGGACCACGAGCCACGATAGCCAACTCGTGCGTGCATCTGTCCGGCGAAAACGCATCGTAGCCAGGCCCAACACGAGCGGCAGCAAGCCCATGTAAAGCGACGGAACCCAGACGCGTCCTTCGGCAGGAATCGAGTCGAACCAGCGATGGTGGATCGGGAATGGGCGTCCGCCGATGTTGGGCCAGAGATACTCGGCCACGCGCCAAGGGCCCACACTGAACTGATAAACGTCTTCATGGTGCGAGCCCGGCTCCAGACGCCGACAAGTCAGACCATCGCTCCAATGGCCGCCGCTGCCTGAAACGGCCCCGGCATCGGAGAGCTGCCCCGGAAGTTCGTAGATCGTTCGCGGCACGTTGCCCAGCGTCCGACCACTCAGACGACTGAACTCCATGGACGGGAACACCTGGATGGCCGCCAGCACGAGCCCCATGGCGGCGGCCAGTCCCAGCAAGACCGGATGACTTCGCCCGAGCGTCTTCCATCGCGGCATGTTCGCTGTCGGTCGGGAGGGCAGGGGAGGGGAACGCCTCCACCACCAAAGCCAGAGGGCTTCCATTCCGGCGATCAGACAGGCGTCGTAGGCCATCTGCGGATCGCCCCCGAGCGTCATCAGGGCGAGCGTTGCGCCGAACAGCAACGCCCACTTCAGCCCCCGCGTAACGAGCATCCGATCTGCCGTCAGGACGGCCAGCGGCAGCCACGCCGCGCCGACGAGAAAGACCACGTTGGCGTACTGAAACAAGACGTTGCCGCAACAGGCATACGACACCGCGGCGATCGCCGCCCCCTCGACGCTCGCCTGCCAGTGGCGAGCGAGCCGGTAGGCCGCCCAGGCGGCCAGCAGCGAGTGGGCCAGAATATACGCCTGATACGCCGTGGCGAAACTCACGGGCAGCAGCAGGATCAGCGTGCCTGGGTAGAAGACGCTTGCCGTGGCATTGCCCGCCAGCGGCACGCCGAGATTCTCATACGGGTTCCAGAGCGGCACGCGCCCGGCGAGCCACTCGCCGCGGATGAACTGCAGCAGCGGATAGTAGTAGTGGCCCGCATCCCGGAAGACGAACAGGCCTCCGCCGAACAGGGCCTCGGCATACAACCAGGCAAACAGCCCGGCGACCAGAAGCACAACAGGGACGGACGCCTTGTTTTTGAGCACGGTCCACCGTCTCGGGGCAGGTCCCGGGTCTTCCCTCTCTCCCAATTCGGGCGAGAGTGCGTGGTGGCAATCTCTTGAGGTGCCTTCTAGCGGCCCCGCTGGGCGACTCGCATTTCAGCGCGGGCCTGAGCCACGGCCCGCTCGCGAATCGCCATCGTTTCCGGGGTCCTGGCCGAACGTTCCCGCGCTGTGGCCAACTGCTCGCGAGCCCGCGTCTCATCGAGGTCCTCGGCACGGATCGCCCGGTTGGTCAGCACGGAAATCACGTCGCCGACGACTTCCACGAAGCCGCCTTCCACGTAGTACCGCTCGATCTGGTCATCACGCTTGATTCGCATCTCGCCGTACCCCAGCCGCCCGATCAAGGGGCTGCGGCCCGCAAGAATACCGATCTCGCCGTCATAGAGCGGCAGCGCGACGAACTCGGCTTGCTCGTCGAGCACGGTTCGTTCGGGCGTAACCACGACGCACTTGAGTTGGCCGACCATGACTACCCTTTCGCCTGGGCTTCCATTTTCTTCGCCTGCTCGGCCGCCTGCTCGATCGCGCCGACATACATGAAGGCCTGCTCGGGCAGGTGATCCCACTTGCCGGCAGCGATCTCTTCAAAGCCGCGGATCGTGTCCTCCAGCGGGGTGATCTCGCCCGGCTTGCCGAGGAACGCTTCGGCCACCAAGAACGGCTGCGAGAGGACCCGCTCCATCCGGCGAGCCCGATGCACGACGAGCTTGTCGTCTTCGCTCAACTCCTCGATGCCGAGGATCGCGATGATGTCTTGCAGTTCGCGGTACCGCTGCAGGGTCATCTGCACCTGCCGGGCAATGCGGTAGTGCCGCTCGCCCACGTACTGCGGATCGAGCACGCGGCTGGACGACGCCAGCGGATCCACGGCCGGGTAAATCCCCTTTTCCGAGATCGCCCGTTCCAGGTAGATGAACGCGTCGAGCTGGCCGAACGCCGTGGCCGGCGCCGGGTCGGTCGGGTCGTCGGCCGGCACGTACACCGCTTGCACGGACGTGATGGCCCCCTTCGACGTCGAGGCAATTCGCTCCTGCAAGGCCCCCATTTCCGTGGCCAACGTCGGCTGGTATCCCACGGCCGAAGGCATACGGCCCAAGAGAGCCGACACCTCGCTACCGGCCTGGGAGAACCGGAAGATGTTGTCGATGAACACCAGCACGTCGGTCCCGGTCGTGTCGCGGAAGTACTCGGCCATGGTCAGGGCCGAGAGGGCCACGCGGAGACGGGCCCCTGGCGGCTCGTTCATCTGGCCGAACACCATACAGGTCTGGTCCAGCACACTGCGGCCGGTGTTGCCGATCTTCGACTCCTGCATTTCCAGCCAGAGGTCGTTCCCTTCGCGGGTCCGCTCGCCGACGCCGGCAAACACCGAGTAACCGCCGTGGGAACTGGCGATACGGGCGATCAACTCGGTCAGGATCACCGTCTTGCCCAGACCGGCACCGCCGAACAACCCGGCCTTGCCGCCGCGGACGAACGGGGTCAAGAGGTCGATCACCTTGATGCCCGTCTCGAAGACCTCGGTCTTGGTCGACAACTGCGTCACTTCCGGCGGATCGCGGTGAATCGGCCAGCGTTCTTCCGCCGCCACCGGGCCGCGGCCGTCCACCGGTTCGCCCAACAGGTTGAACACGCGGCCAAGCGTCGCCTTGCCCACGGGAACGCTCACCGGCCCGCCCGTGTCAACGCAGTCCATGCCGCGAACCAGGCCGTCGGTGCTACCCAAAGCGACGCAGCGGACCTGTCCGCCGCCCAGGTGCTGCTGCACCTCGCCGGTCAGGTCCAGCTTCACGCCTTTGTTGTCGGCGGTGATCCGGACGGCGTTGTAGATCGCCGGGAGCTTGTCCTCCAGGAACGCCGCGTCGAAGGTGGAGCCGATCACCTGGGTGATATGGCCGATGTTCTGGGGCTTCGAGTCGGACGGACGCTTAACAGTAGCAGTTGCAGCCATGGTCTCTTGCCGTAAGGTTTTGGTTTCTGCTTCGCAGTGGATTATCGGGACTTGCCGTCGGCAATTATCCCTTCAACGCCTCGGCCCCACCGATCACCTCGAGGAGATCCGAGGTGATCTGGGTCTGCCGGGCACGGTTATAGGTCATGCTCAGGGTGGAGATCATCGAGTCGGCATTCTCCGTGGCCGCCTTCATCGCCACCATCCGGGCGATCTGCTCGCTGACCGCCGCGTCGAGGAAGCACTTGAAGAGTTTCATCTTGAAGCTCGTCGGCACGACCTCGTCGAGAATACTCCGCGCCGAGGGGAGGAATTCGTACTGCAAATCGCTTTCGATCTCGTCCTGTTCCTCGGCCCCGCCGATCTCGCTCAGCGGCAGCAAGGTTTCCACCACCGGATACTGCCGGCTGAGGCTTTCGAACTTCGTGTAGACGACATCGAGCCGGTCGAGTTCGCCGCTCAGGTAGCTTTCCAGGTAGCGATTGGCGATCCGCTCCACGTCGTCGTACGTTGGCCGGTCGTCGAACTGGGTAAACTGCTCGGCCGGGCGAATGCCCCGGAACCGGAAGGACCCAATCCCACGTTTTCCCGAGACCTCCAGCGAGTTCTCGGGCACTTCCGCCCGGAGGAGGTCCCAGCGTGCGAACGATTGTCGCATCACGCTGGCGTTGTATCCGCCGCACAGCCCGCGGTTGGCCGTCAGCACCAGCAGCTTGGCCCGGCGGATTTCCGCGCGGGGCTCCAGCAGCGGATGGGTCACTTCCAACCCGGTGCGGGCCAGGTGGGCCACCAGGGCGGTGATCCGGCGGGTGTACGCCGTTCCTGCCGCGGCGCGGTCCATTGCCCGCTTGAAGCGTGCAGTGGCAATCAACTCCATCGTCCGCGTAATCTTGCGGATGTTGCGGATCGCCTTGCGGCGTCGGTCGAGTGCTCGGGCTTTCGCCATGGAATCGGTCTTTCCTTCCTACGCCTTGGCCACCGTCTTCTCGGAGCTGGTTGTCGCGTGCTTCTTCTGGCTGGCGTACACCTGCTGGAACTCGGCGATTACCTTCTCCAGTTCGGCGGTCGAGGCGTCGTCCAGCTTCTTGCTCTCGACGAGCTTCTGCCAGAAGGCCTGCTTCTTCTCGCGGACGAACTTGAGGAACTCCTTCTCCCATACGCGGACTTCCGCCACCGGGACCTTGTCGAGCAGCCCGCGGGTCCCCGCGTAGATGCTCAGCACCTGGTCGATGACGTTCATCGGGTGGTAGAGTTCCTGTTTCAACAACTCGATCATCCGGTAACCGCGGTCCAAGCGGGACTGGGTGGCCGGGTCGAGATCGGTGCCCAACTGGGCGAAGGCTTCCAGTTCACGGAACGCGGCCAGGTCGAGCCGCAACCCGCCGGCCACCTTCTTCATCGCCGGGATCTGGGCCTTGCCACCCACGCGGGAGACCGAGATGCCGACGTTCATGGCCGGGCGCTGCCCAGCGAAGAACAAGTCCGGCTGCAGATAGATCTGGCCGTCGGTGATCGAGATCACGTTCGTGGGAATGTAGGCCGACACCTCGCCTTCCAGCGTTTCCACGATCGGCAGAGCCGTCATCGAGCCGGCGCCCAACTGGTCGTTCAACTTCGCGGCCCGTTCCAGCAAACGGCTGTGGGCATAGAAGATATCGCCCGGGTAGGCCTCGCGTCCCGGCGGTCGGCGGATCAACAACGACAACTGACGGTAGGCCTGGGCCTGACGCGACAGGTCGTCGTAGATGATCAGGCTGTGGCCGCCGTTGTACATGAAGTACTCGGCCATCGCGCAGCCGGCGTAGGGGGCAATGTATTGCAGCGGGGCGGGATCGGCGGCCCCGGCCAGGATGACCGTGGTGTAATCTATGGCCCCTTCGCGGCGAAGGATCTCGATCAGCCCGGCGACCGTCGATTCCTTCTGGCCGATGGCCACGTAGAAGCACTTCACGTCGCCGCCGCGCTGGTTGAGGATCGTGTCGATGCCGATCGACGTCTTCCCGGTCTTCCGGTCGCCGATGATCAGTTCGCGCTGTCCGCGTCCGATGGGGGTCATGGCATCAATCGCCTTGATGCCCGACTGGAGCGGCTGGTTCACCGGCTGACGCTCCGCGATTCCAGGAGCGGGCGACTCGACCGGCCGCCGCTCGGTGGTCACGATCGGCCCCTTGCCGTCCAGCGGGTTGCCCAGCGGGTCGATGACGCGGCCCAAGACGGCCTCGCCGACCGGCACGCTCAACAGCTTCCCGGTGCTGCGGACCTCGTCCCCCTCGTGGATGCCCAAGTAGTCCCCGAGGATGATCACACCCACGGAGTTCTCTTCGAGGTTGAGGGCCAGCCCGGTAACCCCGCCGGGGAACTCGACCATCTCGCCCGACATCACGCCCGAGAGTCCGTAGACGCGGGCAATGCCATCGCCGACCTCCAGCACCCGGCCGACTTCGCGGACGTCGATTTGGGACTGATACTGTTCAATCTCTTGCTGGATAACGGAAGCGATCTCGTCGGCTTTGAATCTCATGAGCACTCCTGTCAATCATCTGCTGGCGCAGCTGTTTTAATTGGTTGGCGACCGAGGCATCGTAGACGGTGTCGCCCACGCGCACCACGATTCCTCCAATCAGGTCGGGATCGACGATCCGTTGAAGGACCGGCGTTCCGTCCACGATCTTGGCAAGGCTTTGCGCGATCCGTTGGGCCAGTTCCTCGGGAACGGCGGTGGCCGTGGTCACGTCGACCCGCACCCGACCGCGCAGCCGGTAGTACTGTTCATGCGTCTGGCGGTGGATCACCCGAAGGATGTCCAACCGCACGTGACGGGCGACGATCTTCAGGAAATTCAAGAAGATCACCGAGGCCTGGGACTGCAGCACGCGGTCCAGCAGGCCGGCCTTGTCGTCGGCCGACACCAGGCGCGAGCCCAGCACCTGCTCCAGCATGGGGAACGTATCGAGGACGTCGGTCAGGAACGAATCGAACTCGGCGAGGAGTTCTTCGGTCCGCCCGGCGTTCTCCGCCGCGGCAAGGAATGCCTCGGCGTACACGTCGGCCACATGCTGGGCGCCGACGTCAGCATGGAACTCTGCCGCGAACTGGGTGTCGCGTGCTGTAGGATCTTGCGCCATTGGTTCGTCCGTCTAAAGGCTACACTCGTGCAACCACAAAGGTGTCAGTTGGCTCCGCCGTTGCGACCGGCTTTGGTCTTGCCAAAATCGGTCAGGGCCTGTTCGATCAGGCGGTGATGGGCGGCGCGATCGAGGTGGGTTCCCACGATCTTGCCGGCCAATTCTACGGCCAGCGAGGCGCTGCGGTCGGCCAGGTCCTTCAAGGCCCCGGCCGTGGCCGTGTCGATCTCGGCCAAGGCCCGATCGCGTTCGGTCTGCGCGGCCACCCGAGCCTCTTGGACGATCTGGGCCCCGGCCTGTTCGGCCTCGCGGCGAGCCGCCTCGAGCATCTGGCGAACCTCATCGCCGGTCGCCGCCAGCTTTTGCTGGTAGTCTTCCAGCAAGCCGCGTGCCTCGGCATGGCGGCGTTCGGCAGCAGCGATCTCTTCGAGGATATGGCTCTCTCGCTTCGAGAGTCCCTCGGCGATCGGCTTCCAGGCATAGCGCCAGAGGATCGCCAGCACGACGAGGAAGACGACCAACGTCCAGAGGGCCAGATCTTCCTTGAAGTCCAGCGGCTTCACCTCGGCGTCCGCGCCGCCATGCCCTTCGGCCTCGGCCTTGGCCGCGGCTTCACCATGCGCGGCGGGAGCAGCCGCCAGGGCCGACAGTTGCCCGGCGTTCCAGCCGAGTAGTGCCCAGAGCACCACGGTGGCGGTAACGATTCGCATGAACATCGTACGTTTGCCTTCTGGTAAGAACGAGCAGCCTACTTAGCGGGCCAAGAGGCAGATGATCAGGGCGAAGAACGTCACACCTTCGATCAACGCCGCGGCGATGATCATGGCCGTGTTGACGTTCCCGGCGACTTCCGGCTGGCGAGCCATGCTCTCCACCGCGGAGGAGCCGATCTTGCCGATGCCATAGGCCGCACCGATGATGATCAACCCGGCGCCAAAGGCCGCGCCAAAGACCATCGCCGGCGCGCTCGGGCCAGTGGTCGCCGTCCCGGTGCCCTGGGCCAGAGCCGGCGAAACCATCGACAGCAGTGCGACGCACACGACGGCAGCAATAGTGGCAAGCTTCTTCACGAACCTTCTCCTTGACTCAATGGTGAACAACGAAAGGAATCGGCCAGGCCCCCATCCGCTCAGTGCTGATGGACTGCCATGCCGATGAACAAGGCCGACAAAAACGCGAATATGTAAGCCTGCAGGAACGCGACGAACAGTTCCAGCAAGCTCAGGGCCGTCGCCCCAAGCAGACTGGCGGTCGTCACGCCCAGCCAGAGAAACATCGATTGCGCCGCCGCGGCGATAAAGCCCATGATCACCGCCAGCACCAAATGGCCGGCAAACATGTTGGCCAACAAACGCACGGCCAACACGGCATGCTTGATAAACAGCCCGGCGATCTCGATCAACAGGAGCATCGGCATCAGGAAGATCGCCATCACGAAGGGAACGCCGTCCATATGAGGAACCATTCCCGTCCAAAAACGCACCGTCCCGTACTTCCACATCCCCGAGATCAGCACCGTCAGGAGCGTCATCAGGGCTAGCACCCCGGTCACGGACAACGACCCGGTCGGCGAGCCGGCCCAGGGAATCATGCCCATCAAATTACAGCCTAACACGAAGAAGAAAATCGTCCAGATAAAGGGGAGAAAGCGGTCGGCGTCGTGATGGCCGATGGCCGGTCGGGCCACCTGGTCCCGCAAAAACACCAACATCGTTTCCAGAAAATTCGATAGATAGCCGCGCACCGGCTTCCCCGACGCAATCCGCCGGGCCAAGGGAATGAAGATCGCCAGCATCACCAGCGCGACGATCAATTCCAAGACCATGAACTTCGTCACCTGGATCCCAAAGACCGTCGGCAGCTCAATGTGCAGCCCGAACGGGAAATGGAATCCATGGGCGTCACGGACGTGTTCGGCCGCTTGTGCGATATCAACCATGAGGAAGCTGCGTTCTAGAGACTTTGGAAGTCGACCGGCCCGGGGCATTGGCCAGCAAGAGAATCACTGTCTCCAAGGCCAGGGTGACCGGATAGAAACCAACAAGATAATACAACAAACCTGCCTCCGCTAGCGTCCTACCTCTTAAGTAGAGGACCGCGCCGAAGCCGAAGGGAATGCCTAACCGGGGGAAAATCCCCAATAGCGAGCCTTGCCACAAGAAGGCCGTTTTGCGGAATGGCGCACAGGCCGCCAATCCCGCTTCCGCCCCCATCAAGCACAGGGCCGCAGCCACGGCGGAGGCGATCACCGAATCCCGGCCTCCCAGCCAAGCCGCTAGCAGGGCGACGACCGCGTACGCCAGTAGCGCACCGAGGGCCAACGCCGCCGCCTGGGGCCAGAAACCCCGGCTCAGCCAGCTTATCAGGGAACTATTCATGTATCACCGCTGCCGGCGGTCGTGCGGCCCTGGACGGTCCACCGGCTCATTGGCCTGAGGCGTTTGCGTCAGGCGTATCAAATGGATCATTCCTGCACTGACGCCGAAAATCGTCCCCAGGATCAGGAACACAAGCTGCGTGCCCAGTTTCTGATCCAGCCAGTAGCCAAACACTCCCGGCAAGACCATTTCTAAGGCGACAGTCGTGATCCGCGAGCTCCAAGCAAGAGCTTGCGCCAACTGCGAACGATCATCGCGTGGAGTCGTCACGGTTGGGACTGATCTCGGCGTGCTGTGGGGAATTCTGCGGCCGATCGCCACATCGCTCCCCATCCATCGCGCAGTAATAAGTTGGTCAATCTATCCAGGGCAAGTCGAAGTGTCAACGGTGGGCCGACAATTAAAACATATACATTCGGCCACCCAGGAATCAAACGCCGCCCCTGAGGGACGGACACGCAACCGCTCGGCACCCAGTGATTTCCCGGGCGTCAGGATAGGGTAGGCCAAGATTGCCCACAAGCAAACCAGTCCCCCGCTCCGCCGCTCAAAACACCGCCGCTGGCCACGGGTTGTCCTCGTCAGAGCCCGCCACCATGGACTCTCGCCCCTAGTGAGCCAGGTTCCCCACCCCCGCGAAGAAAATCGACCATTTCGGACAACAATCTTTAAGTTCTTTGTTTTCAAGAAGATGCGACCATGCTTTCGGGCCGCCTCACAAGCCCCCCCACGTGCCTGATTGCAATCAAATCCGCATCGAATTAGAATCAAAGTTGTCGTCGGGTCCCGTCCTGCCCGCATTTGCCAAAGGGCGCCTGCCAGTGGCGGGATCGCGACGCAGACAACGGACAATTGGACGCAACCGTGTTGGGAGTGCTGGATCCGTAGGGTCCGCAACGTGCCCCGACAGTCGCCCGCACCAGGAACCGTGTGGGCGGAGGTGGAACAGACAGTTTTGTCGCTGTCCCACCCGGCCGGCGGAGGGGTAAGACGTCGTTGTCCCGCCAAAATGCACCGGCCAAGGACAGCCGAAGGGAAGGGGCACTATTTCCGGGTCACGGATGACGCACCAACTCAGACCGACCCACAGGCATGCAGCCCACCATTGCATGCGGCAACCCGGAGGTAAGTCCTGTGATGACCGTAGCGAAGCTCAAGTCACGCACCGTCAAAGACTTGGCGGTCTTGGCGAAACGCAAAGGCGTGCCCGGCTGGCACTCGATGCGAAAAGAGGAACTGATCAAGGCCCTCGTCAAGCACTCGAAACCGGCCGCGACCAAGACTGTCAAACGATGCGACAGTAACGGTCATGCCGCGCCGCCTCCGGCCAAGCCCCACTCCAGCCGCACCGTCCAACGACTCAATCAGATCAAGGCCAAGATGGCCCTCTCCCGCGATCTGGCCTACAGCAATGGCAATGCCGAATCCCACTCCAAGGATCGCCTGGTGCTGATGGTTCGCGGCCCCTTCTGGCTCCATGCCTATTGGGAACTGACCCGTCAGAGCGTCGAACGTGCCCGGGCCGCGCTCGGCCCGTATTGGCATGCCGCACGACCGGTCCTCCGCCTTTTCGAGGTCAAACGCGACGGCACGACCAGCACCGTACGAAAAATCGTGCGCGACATCGAGATCCACGGTGGCGTCAACGACTGGTATATCGACGTCCAGGATCCGCCGAAGAGCTATCAGATGGATGTCGGCTATGCCGCGACGGAGGGAAAATTCGTCGCCCTGACGCGCAGCAACGTCGTGAGCACGCCGCCGCTGGGCTCGGCCAACGCGGCCGAGGGCAATTGGTCGGAAGTCGCCCGCGACTGCGACCGGATCTATGCCCTGAGCGGCGGCTACGACCGCAACGGGGACAGCAGCGAGTTGAAAAACCTCTTTGAGGAACGCCTGCGTCGGCCGATGGGCACCACCGCCGCCAGTCGCTTCGGCCTGGGCCCCGCCCGCTTCGGTCAGTCGAACCACGCGTTTGCCTTTGAGGTCGATGCAGAACTGGTCGTCTTTGGCGCAGCCGAGCCCGGCGCGCGAGTCCTGATCAAGGGCGAACCGGTGCGCATGCAGGCTGACGGGACCTTCGTCGTTCGCTTCAACCTGCCCGACCGCCGTCAGGTCCTGCCGATTGTCGCCAGCAGCGCCGATGGCGTTGAACAGCGTACGGTCGTCCTGGCCGTCGAGCGAAACACCAAGGTCATGGAAGCCCTTAACCGCGGCGAGTCTGAGGGTTGAGCCCGAGGGCCATCGCTCCACCGCGTCCAAAGCCACACGCCCCCGTCGGTGTGTCTGCTATTCTGCCGTTGGATCTCCCCTCCACCTTTGGCCTGGTTCGCCGGCCCCCTCTTTCCGAGAGGCGACGTATCTGCATAAACTAGGAAAGAGCCTGCGTTCACGCGTGGGCCGGCCCTCGGAACATGGATCAACCAGCGATGTCCAAAGATATCAGCGGGATTTTGCACGGATGGGAGTTCGATCCCGAAGAGCTTGCGGTGCGGATCATCCCCGGCGACGACGGCCGGGAGAAGATCCAACTTCGACTCGACATGGGGCTGCTGCAGATGGAACTCACCGGACGGCCGGACGGCCAGCGTCCGGAGGGGCACGAATCGTGGCTGGATTACTACGAACAACAGCAGCGCACCCACGAGCAGACCCATCCGGAGAATGTCCCCTTCGTGCTTGAAGACGCCGACTGCGCTCGGCTCTGGCGAGAAGGGGTACAGTACTACCACCGCTACTTGAGCTGTTGGCACCTCGAACGCTTCGATCTGGTCGCACGCGACACGGCTCGCAATCTGCGACTGTTCGCGTTTGTGCGGACGCATGCGCAAGGCGAGCGAGCCAAGCTCCAGTTCGAGCAGTGGCGGCCGTACGTAACGATGATGCACGCACGAGCGATGGCCACTCCCCTCGTCAAGGAGGAGAAGCACAGCCAGGCGCTGCAGGTCATCGAGGCTGGGATTGACGCAATCCGCGATTTCCTCGATGAATATCAGCAGAGCCAACGCGCCGAGGAGTGTGCCGAATTGACTAACCTGGAGCAATGGCGGGAAGAGGTCCTGCAGGTGATACGCCGCTCGCGGGCCGCGACCCCCGAGGACCTCGCCGAGGATCTCCGTCAACAACTTCAAGCCGCGGTGGCCAGCGAGAACTTCGAGGAAGCCGCCCGCCTGCGCGATGAAATTCGACGCCTGGCGACCGAGCAGCCGAACGTTTGACGGACGGCATGATCAGGTTCCCCGGGCGGTATGCATGATCAAGCTGCCCGGGCACAAGTGCCTCGGCTAAACAAAGTATCACCCACTCCCGCCCGGCCCTCCAAATCCCAAATCCTTCGTCCTTCTTTTTTCCTGCCCGTGAAACTCATTCGTGATCTGAAAACCGTGCCCCAGAGCCTCCGCGGCGGCGCCGTGTCGATCGGCAATTTCGATGGCGTGCACGTCGGGCATGCGCGGATTGTCGAACGACTGGTGGCTGAAGCACGGCGCCTGCAAGGGCCGGCAGTGGTGTTTACATTTGATCCGTCGCCCGCCCAGGTCCTTCGTCCGGATCGGGCTCCGCCTCCGCTGACTTGGCTCGATCGCAAAGTGCAGTTGCTGACGGCGTTGGGGGTGGATGCCGTGATCGCTTACCCGACGAATGAGGCCTTTCTGCGCCAGGAGCCCCGCCAGTTCTTCGATCAGGTGGTGCGCGACGCGTTGGACGCCAAAGCCATGGTCGAAGGGCCCAACTTCTTCTTTGGCCACGATCGCCACGGCAATGTCGAGCTGTTGGGCCGGTACGGAGCCGAGGTGGGAATGACGATGGAGGTTGTGCCACCGGTCGTCATCGACGGCCAGATGGTCTCCAGTTCCCGTATTCGTGCGTTGATCCGCCAAGGCCAGGTCGAACTGGCCCGGCGCATGCTGACCGAGCCGCACCGGATCCACGGCATCGTCGTGCATGGGGCGGGCCGCGGTTCCAAGCTGGGGTTTCCGACGGCCAACCTGGGCAACGTCGACACCTTGCTCCCCTCCGAGGGAATCTATGCGGGCCGGGCAGTCGTCGAGGGAAAGTTCTGGCCTGCGGCGATCAGCTTGGGGCCTAACCCCACCTTTGGCGAAGGGGCCCTGAAGATCGAAGTCCACCTGATCGACTACCACGGCGATCTCTATGATCGCGACCTCGAGGTTGACTTTCTGGCACGACTCCGCGACATTGTAAGATTCCCATCGATCGATACGCTGCTGGCCCAGATGGATCAGGATCTTGACCATACCCGGGCCATTGCCGCCGAATTTGCCGCGTGAGGAGCCCGATCTTGTCCGAGCTGTGCAATCCCCCCCGGTCGGAACAACCGTCGCTGGTGGTCGACTGGCCCCGCTTTGTCCACCTCATCCGCAGCCATCAGCGATTCGTGCTGACCACCCACATCCGCCCCGATGCCGACGCCGTGGGCAGCGTGCTCGGGATGGCTCGCATCCTGGAGCGGTTGGGCAAGACGGTCGAGATCGTCACCGGGTTCGACGTGCCGCCCACGCTCCGCTTTCTCGATCCCGAGCGCAAGATCAAACGCATTGGCACAGAGGTGTCCAAGGAGTCGTTGGACGCGATCGAGGTCCTGCTCGTCCTGGATACCTCCGCCTGGGCCCAATTGGGCGACATGGGCGACGTCATTCGCACGACGAAGGCCAAGAAGGCGGTGCTCGATCATCATGTCAGTGGCGACGACCTGGGCGCGGAGTGGTTCAAGGACACTTCCGCCGAGGCCACCGGCCGGCTGGTCGCTCAAGCGGCCGAGCACTTGGGCGTGGAACTGACCCCCGAGATCGCCCGGCCGGTCTTCGCCGCCCTGACGACCGATACCGGCTGGTTCCGGTTCTCGTCGACCACCAGCGACACCTTGCGATTGGGCGCGCGCCTGATGGACGCCGGCGCCGTGCCGGCCGACCTGTACAAACAGCTCTACGAGGACGAGTCGCTCGGCCGCCTGCTGTTGATCGGCCACGCGTTGTCCCACGTGCAGACCGACCTGAATGGCCGGCTGATCTACACCTGGATCTCGTTGGACGACTTCAAGGCGGCCGGGGCGCTCCCGTCGGACAGCGAGGATATCATCAACATGCTGTTGTCCGTGGGGGGGACCGAGTTTGCCCTGATCTTCGTCGAGCAGCGCAGCGGGGGGTTCAAGATCAGCTTCCGCAGCCGCTCGAACGTCGATTGCAGCCAGGTCGCCGAGCAATTCGGCGGCGGGGGACATCGAAAGGCGGCCGGCGCCTTCCTGCCTGGCACCCTCGACGAGGTTCTGGCGAAGACGCTTGACGTGGTCCGCCCGGCGATGCAATAATGAGCCCGCGCTGACGGTCGGTCTTCCCACCCTGGCCGACGGACGTTCCGACAGTGCGTTGCGCGGATAAGCAAAGCCGAGTGCCACTGCTTCGCAGAAGCCGTGACATACCCGTCGCTCTCGCCTATTCGCCTCACACGATCGAACACGACAGCGCCGTCACCGCCATTGGCGGTTTGCGAGCGTGGCCCACCGTCGCGGCTTTACGAAAGGTCCATCGATGAGCACGAAACAAGAGTGCTGCTGTTGTGGCGATTCGGGATCCAAGGCCACCGCGCCTCGGCGGCGTGGGTTCCTGGCGGGAGCCGTGGCCCTGGTCACCGGCGGCGTGGCCTGCGCGGTCCCGGCGTTTGCCGGATTGGTCTCGTTCCTCAACCCGCTGCGACAGAAGGCCCAGGCGGGCCAATTCCTCCGCCTGGCCTCGCTGGAAACGCTTCCCGACGACGGCACGCCGCGCAAGTTCCCCGTGATTCTCGATCGGACCGATGCCTGGAACCGATTCCCCAACGAGCCGGTCGGGGCCGTGTTCCTCCGCCGCGTCCCGAGCAAGGACAAGAAAGTCACGGTCGAGGCGATCCATGTGGTCTGCCCGCATGCCGGTTGCTTCATCGTCTACGACGCCACCAAGAACAACTTCGCTTGCCCCTGCCACAACGGCAGCTTCGATCTCGGCGGCAAGCGTCTCGATGCAAGCTCTCCCAGCCCCCGCGATCTCGACACGCTCGAGGTTGAACTCCGCAACGGGACGGAAGTCTGGGTCAAGTTCCAGAACTTCCGCACCGGCATTCCTCAGAAGGTCGCCGAAGCATGAAAGCCCTGCTCCAATGGATCGACAATCGGACTGAGTTGAGCGCCGCGGTGCGCGACGTTGTGGATTGGAAGCTCCCCGGCGGCGCGGGCTGGATGAAAGTCTGGCCGGCCACGCTCCTTTTCACGTTCGTCGTGCAAGCCATCACCGGCGTAGTCCTCTGGATGTACTACAGCCCAAGCGCTCAGACCGCTTGGGAAAGCGTCTACTACGTCCAACACGAAGTGATGGGCGGATGGCTGCTGCGTGGCATCCATCACTATACGGCACAGGTCATGGTCGCCCTGGCCGCCCTGTATGTGCTCCAGATGATCATCCGCGGCACCTACCGTGCGCCGCGCGAACTGGTTTTCTGGGCCGCCGTGCTGCTGGGCCTGGTCACGATGGCCCTGGTCCTCACCGGCGACCTCTTGCCCTGGGACCAGAACAGCTTTTGGGCCACGCAGGTCCGCGTGAAATTCCTCACGCTCATTCCCGTCGTCGGCGGCGAACTCTACAAGCTGGCGGCCGGCGGCCCGGCCTTTGGCCATCTCACCGTCGCGCGCTTCTTCGCCCTCCACGCCGGCCTGTTTACGGCCGCGTTCATCGCGATCCTTTACCTCCACTACCGCTTGCTCCGCCGTGCCGATGCCGCGGAAGCCGCCGACGCCAAGCAGACTGGCTGGTACTGGCCCGAACAGGCCTTGCGCGATTCGATCGCCTGCCTGGTGGTTGCCGGAGTGATCGGTTTCCTCGTCGGCCAGCACGCCCTGAGCAGTCACTCCCCCGGCCAGCCGTCCACGTCTCACCTAGGAGCCCCCCACGGCGCTCCTGCCGATCCGGCCGACGCCTATGCCGCCGCCCGGCCCGAGTGGAGCCTGTTGGGCGTGTATGAACTGTCGAACATGTTCCCCGGCGAACTGAAACTCGTGCCGATCTTCATTATCCCGGGGATCGTCGCCCTGATCGTCTTCGCCATGCCGTTTGTCGGCCGGATCGGGGCGGGCCATTGGTTCAACGTGGGCTTTACCGTCGTGCTGTTGGTCGGTCTGGTCTGGCTGTCGTTCCGCGTGGTCGGCCACGATCGGGCGAACGTCGCACATCAAGCCGCCCTGGCCTCCGGTCATGAAGACGCCCAGCGCACGGTCCTGCTGGCCCAGTCGCCGCAGGGAATCCCCGTCACCGGTGCCCTGACCCTCTTGCGCAACGATGCCAAGACGCAAGGCCCCAAGCTCTTCCAGCAGCACTGCGCCAGTTGCCACGACTACACAGACGCCGACGGCAAAGGGATCAAGGCGGAAAAGTCCACGGCCCCCAACCTCTACGCTTTCGCCAGCCGCGAGTGGCTCACCGGCTTCATGGACCCGAAGCAGATCGCCGGACCGAAATACTTCGGAAATACGGCGTTCAAAGAAGGCGACATGGTGGAATTCGTCAAGGATAGCCTCAAGGATCTCAAAGAGGACGAGGATCTCGGCGAGAAGGGATTTGCCCAGATGATCGCCACGCTGGCGGCGGAAGCCACGCGTGATCCGTCCAAGGAACTGGCCGAAGATGCGGCGATCCACCTTGAGGACTTCACCTGCACCGAGTGCCACAAGTTCCACAAGCTCGGCAAGGCCGGCGCGGCCCCGGATCTGACCGGCTACGCCTCGCGCGAGTGGCTGATCGGGATCATCAGCGATCCGGCCCACGCGCGGTTCTACGGCAAGAGCAACGACCGCATGCCGTCGTACCTCAAGTCGCCCGACGATCCGGCCAAGAACGTCCTGACGGCCAAGCAGGTCGAAATCCTCGCCGATTGGCTCCGCGGCACCTGGTACGAACCCAAGGTCGAAGTCCAGTAAACGTCTGCCCGGAAAGCGTTCCCAAGGCTCCCCTCCCCCTTAATGCGGGCAAGGGGAGCTTTTGTCGTATGGTCTTTGACGAACAGAACCTGGTAGGTTTTGACGACCAAGCTCGGTAAC
>JBDKTH010000399.1:0-14619 GCA_039680305.1 Thermoguttaceae bacterium
CGCCAGTCGGGCCGAGCTGATCGGCAAGCTGGACGTGCCGGCGTTGGCCGCCGTGTTGCAGGTGGGCGAGTTGCTTTTGAAGGACATCCTCGCCAAGTTGGCCCGGCCGGGCCGCGACCCGCGTGAAGACTTGCCCGCGCCGATCTTCAAGCACGGGATCATCAAGCTGGAAGACCTGACCCCGGGCATGGAGCTGACCGGCACGGTGCTCAACGTGGTCGATTTTGGGGCGTTTGTCGATATCGGGATGCATGATAGCGGCCTGGTTCACGTCAGCCAGCTGGCCGACAAGTATGTGCGCGATCCGCACGACGTGGTCGCCGTGGGCGACGTGGTCAAGGTGTGGGTTGTGGAGGTCGACAAGCAGCGGCGGCGGGTCTCGTTGACGATGATCCTGCCGGGCACGCAGCGGACGGGCGGGCGGCGGGAAGGGAAACCGCAGCAACAGCAAGCCCGGCCGCAGCAGACGTCCGGTGAGCGACCCCCGCGCCCGCCGCGGGAGCAGCGGAAGCCGGTCGGGGCCGGAGGCCCGCCGAAGACGCAACGGCCGCCCAGGACGGAGTACAAACCGAAGCGACCGCCCAAGCCGGTCAAGCCGCTCACCGACGAGATGAAGACCGGCAAGGCGCCGATGCGGAGTTTCAGTGATCTGATCCAATTCTACGAAGCTCGGCAGGAGCCCGAGCCGAAGCCCGACGATTCGAAGAAGCAAGACCCCGCCGAATGACGGACTTTGAAAAACGCCTCGAAAAAGCCATCCAACGCGGCCAGCGGGCGAGCCACGCCCGCGCGCAGGCCGAGGCGGAACAGGCCCTCAGCGAGCAGGAGCTTCGCCGGCTCCACAGCCAATACCGGCTTGAGTTGACCGAGCACATCGAAGAGGTGGTCAAGAAGCTCACCGACGCTATGCCCGGCTTCCGCTACGGGGCGGTGGTTTCCGAACGGGGCTGGGGCGCGGCGGTCAGTCGCGACGACTTCGGCCGTGCGCCGCGCAGCGGCCGGTCGAACTCCTTTAGCCGCCTGGAGTTGGCCGTACGTCCGCTCTCCGAGCTGTACGTCTTGGAGCTGGTCGCCAAGGGGACGGTCAAGAACCGCGAGGTCTTCAACCGCAGCCACTACCAGCAACTCGCCGACGTCGACCTGGCCGCCTTCCGCAAGCTGATCGATGCCTGGGTCTTGGAGTACGCCGAGATCTATACGGCGAAGAGCTGAGGCGCAGGCCGTAGGCGGTGAGGACCGACGCAGGGCCCTTCGTCCTTTCTCTCCATGCGAGTGGGTAGTGTAATGGTGTGTGGAGGGGAATCGCGGGCAGCCCACACGACATGTAACGGCAACGGTTCTCGCTGGCAACCGAATCGAGATCACCGTCTCTGAACTGAAGGACGGAGACCAGGCCGACGTGTTCCTGGTCTTGTCTGACGCCGCCTCCCGTCCCCAGCGATCTGCGCTGGAAATTGCATCAGCTGGCATGGGGTGTTGGAGAAAGGACTTAAGTGCGTGCGGGCAATGCTTCTGTGGCGTCCAGACGACCCCTAAGTCCCTATTTTCGGTCCATCCGGCTGACGCGTACCTGGGGGCTCTGCCCCCAGACCTCCGGGATTTATCGCTTTCATGCCAATCCGGAGCCGAGGGAGGTCGTAATGGTTATCCCACCCCCGTTGTTCTCGTCATCATCACCATCGATCCGGGCTTGGCACGAAAGCGATAAATCCCAGGGGGTTTGGGGGACAGCGTCCCCCAACGTACCGCCAGGTACGCTTCCGCCGGATGAACCCTATTTTCCAACGGATGGTGCTAGCTGATGCAAAATGTTGCGCCGGGAGAGGGTCGGGGTGAGGGGGGCTTTCGATAGGCAAGTCCATGGCAGTTTCCCTCACCGTCCCTCAGGGAGGGGGTATCCTGACGTCTTGCGACAATCTCTCTTCGTCCTTCGTCCTATCGCTTCATTCTCGCCGCGAGCCAATCGGCCAGGGCGGGAATGCCTTCGCCCTTGAGGGCGGAGACCAGGAAGACGGGGGCGTCGGGGGCCAGTCGCTTCATGTCGCTCGTGGCCCGCTCGATGTTGAAATTGGAGTGGGGCAGCAGATCGGTTTTGGTGATCACCAGGGCGTGGGAACGCTGGAAGATGGCCGGATACTTCACCAACTTGTCGTCTCCCTCGCTGACGCTGAGCACGACCAGGCGGAGGTGTTCGCCCAGGTCGAATCCGGCCGTGCAGACGAGGTTGCCCACGTTTTCGATGACCAAGAGGTCGATCGCCTGGTAGTCCAGCCCGTCGGTGGCGGCGGCGATCATGCTGGCGTCCAGATGGCAGGCCCCCTCGGTGTTGATCTGAACGACGGGGATCCCCAGGGCGTCGATCCGATCGGCGTCGATCGAGCCGGCGATATCGCCTTCGATGACCGCGGGGGCCAGGCGGCCGTTGAGCTGGGCGAACAGGGCTTCCAGCAGGGTCGTCTTGCCACAGCCGGGCGAGCCAACGATATTCACGCCGTAGACGCCCGAGGCGTTGAACCTGACGCGATTCTCCTCCGCGATCTGATCATTGGCCTTGAGGATCTTCTTGGCAGCGACGATTTTCATCAGAATTCTCCGCGGATCTTCTTAGGAATTATTGTCTTGCGGCGGGCCATCGACAAGGAGGCCTTCGCCCCGTCACTGTTCCAGTTCGATGCTTTCGAGGATCAGTTCCTGGCCTCCTTCAATCGTCACCTCGCCGCTGCCGCAATGAGGGCAGAGGGCAGAGATTTCGTCGATGTCGGCCGCCTGGCCGCAGATCTGGCAGCAGCAGACAGCCTTCGGCTCGGTGATTTCCAGGGTTGCGTCGGCCACGAGCGTCCCGGGGGCGAGCATCGTGAAGGCAAAACGGATCGAGTCGGCGTTCACCCCGGAAAGCCGTCCGATGACGAGATCCAAACGGGTGATCCGGCCCTGATGCCCAGAACGCTGGACCTCTTTTTCGACCTGCTCGATCAGGGCTTCGACGATGGAGAGTTCGTGCACGGACTTGGGATTTCAGATTTCAGATTTGGGATATGAAGGGGTGGCGATGGCCTGACGGGACAGGGATAGGCCCCGCTGCTTCACGCTCCACCTTGACTACCGGCAATCCGCGATTCAGTCGGCCGTGGCCAGTTGGACGCGGGCGCCTTCGAGCCGATGAGCGAGGAGGCGGGCAATCTGGGTCAACAGGCGGTAGCCGAGGGCTGGATCGGCGACGCACAGGGCTCGGAGGCGGTCGCCGCTGATGGCCACCAGGTGCGTCTCCTTGCGGGCGATGCCGTTGGCCGTGGTCTTGTACGGTTCGACCAGGGCGGACCAGCAGAGCAGGTCGCCATCGACGAGTGTGTCGACGGTGCGGTGTTCACCGTTGCCCAGGACGTACTGGATGTCGACCTCGCCCTTGGTGATGATGTAGAGCGACGTGGCCGGGTCGCCTTCCCGAAACATCTCGGTTCCCGCGGCGACGATCTTTTCCTCGGCCATCATGGCGACGGCCTTGAGGGTTTCGTCGCTGACCGTGGCGAAATAGGGATACCGACGCAGGACTTCGGGAGAGATCATGGTTTTTCTCCTCAGGTTGCTGGGCGGGCCTCAAGGGCGGCCAGGACATCCCGGACCGCCAGGGGGATAGCGGCCTGGACGGCCGGGGTACAGTCGTCGCCAAATGTCAGTATATCTTCGGCCTCGATCCCGACAAGCACGATATCCTCGTCGGCTGGCAGGGCGAGCCCCGCCTGACGCCCGAACTTCAAGGCCGTCGGCAGGTTGACGTCGTGCGACGACGCGCTTTTCTGGGTGGCGATTCCGTGGGGCGTCAGCCGATGGATCGTTCCGGGCGCGGCCCCGGTGACGATCGCATCGACGACAATCGCCCGCTGGTAGCCGACCATTCGTTCCATCAGCCGCAGCCCGCCCCAGTAGTCTTCGTCGACTTCTACGTCCGGACGGTCGGCTACGAGGCGTTTGACTTCCCAGACGACCCGCAGGCCCACGCTGTCGTCACGCACCAACGGATTGCCGAGACCGAGGATGAGGGTTTTCATGGTGTTGTAGCAAGGGCTGCTGGATTTACGGCGACGATCCCCTCGCGGACATAGCGAGTGAAGTCGCGCGTGTTGAGCGTAAGGATGTGCGTTATGGCGTGCACCTTCATCGTGGCAACGAGACGTGCATCGTGGACCTGGACGCCAGATACGCCACATTCCACGACGAGTCGACGCCAGTGCAAATAGACAGCCGGAGAGTCGGGAATCAAAGGAAAGAGTCGCTCGACCACGCGAAGCCAATGGTGAGCATCTTCCAGTGGCTGTCCCAAGCCATTCCGTTCGCGAGGACGCGTGAGCACATTCCAGAACTCGATTCGGTTCTGTACGGTCGTTTGGAGCGAGTGTCGGTCGGCCCTCAAATGCCGGATTGCGGCACGCAATCGCGAGTGAAGTGGGTCAATCCGATCGGAAAATCGAAGGAGGACGTTTGTGTCCACCAGGTAAATCACGGGTGATCCTCGTAGATTCCCTCGCGGCTCAGGGCATAGTCCGAAAGCGGCGCAGCATCCGGGCCCCGATTCGCCGCGATCCCAGCCGCGAGTTCATCCGCCAACGCCTCGAATTCCTCGTCACTGAGCGGAGCTGCCTCTTCTCGCAGCAGGGCCTCTATGGTGGGGGTTGCGGCTTGGAGCAAGAGGCGTTGCACCGCCTCCGCATCACCGCGGGCCGCGCTGGCGCGAATCTGGACCTCAACTTCCAGGGGGACTTCGATGGTGAGTGCCATACCTCTACACCTCTACCTCTCATCTCTTCGCGGGCCCTTTATCTATTGTACGAGGTTATCCCAGAGTCGAGGCTCGGTCAATTGTGATGTCTTCCCTCCCCAGGGGAGAGGGAAGGCGAGCCGCCGACTTGCGCCGGCGGCTCGCGGATCAGCCGGGAGCCCACGATCATTGCCGCGCTAACCGACGTACTGCGACAGGCGTTGGACCACGTCCCCTTGGGGATCGCGGATCGTGACCTCCAAGGGCATTTGGCCGGGGAGGTTGTGGGTGGCGCAGCCGAAGCAGGGGTCGTAGGCCCGGAAGGCCATCTCGACCTTGTTCAGCAGCCCCTCGCGCACGACGCCTTTGTGGATCAGCCCCTCGGCCGCCTTCTTGACCGACATGCAGATCGGGGCATTGTTGTTGGTCGTGCCCACGACCAGGTTGACCTTGGTCAAGAGACCCCGCTCGTCGGTCCAGTAGTGATGGGTCAGCGTGCCACGCGGCGCTTCGACGCAGCCGACGCCTTCGGTGGGCGTTTCGGTGGGCAGGACGCGGTAGTCCTTGCTGGTGATCTCCGGATCGGTGGCCAGTTCGACCCAGTGTTCGGCGGCGTACAACAACTCGATCAAACGGGCCCAGTGTGTGGCCAGGGTGTGGTGCACCGGCTTGCCGCCGAGCGTCTCGTAGAACCGCTTGTACTCGGCCTGGGCCAAGGGCGTAGCCATGCCGTCGGCCGCATTGAGCCGCGACAGCGGGGTGGCCTTGTAGACACCCGAATCCGTGCCGTCGACGAACCCCTTCCAGCCGACCTTCTTCAGGTAGGGGAACTTCAGATACGACCAGGGCTCCACGCGCTCGGCGATATGCTCGCGGTAGTCCTTGGCGTCGTACTTGGCAAACTCCTTGCCGTCGGGCGAGGTGATGCGGATCTTGCCGTCGTAGAAGTTCACGCAGTTGTTCTGATCGACCATGCCCATGTTGTACGTCTTGTGGGTGAAGACGCCGCCGGTGATCAGGTTCACGTAGTCGGTGTTCTTGAGGACCACGTCTTCGAAGAGCTTGAGCGAGAACTTGCCGAACTCGATCGCATCGCGACCCAGCTGCTCGATCTCTTTGCGCTGCTCTTCGTTGATCCCGTGGCTCACGCCGCCGGGCAGGCCCCAGTTGGGGTGCACGGGGCGGCCGCCGATCATCTTGATCAGCGAGTGGCCGTCGCGTCGCATCTTGAGCACCTTGCCGGCGATGTCCATGCCGACCTTGGCGACGACGCCCAGGATATTCCGCTCGGCCACCGGGGCCTCGGGGCCGACGACGAAGTCGGGGCCGCCCAGGGCGTAGAAGTGGGTCGTGTGGTCCGTGGCGTAGAAGATGCTGTAAAACAGTTCGCGGAGCTTCTTGCCCGCCGGCGGCGGATCGACGTGGAACACGCCGTCCAACGCCTTGGTGGCCGCCATGTGGTGGGCCTCGGGGCAGACGCCGCAGATCCGGGCCGTCAGGTTCGGCATGTCTTCGGCCGGCCGACCCACACAAAACCGCTCAAAGCCCCGTAACTCCGGGATCTGCAGGTAGGCATTGGCCACCTCCCCCTCGTCGTTGAGGAAGATGTCGATCTTGCCGTGGCCTTCCAGGCGGGTAACCGGGTCTATGGAGATACGTTTCATCGTGGAGACTCCTCGTCGATATGCTGCTAAGCCGCAAGCGGCGTTAGCGAGGCTAAGCCGCAAGCGGTTTTCGGTTAACCACTCACGCCGTGTCCATTTTTGTCCAGCTTGCTCCGCCGCAACAGGCTGTGGGCCAGGCTGAAGCGGTAGAAGCTGCCGATCGGGTCGGGAATCCCGTCTTGGATGATCCGGTCGATCTCCTCCGGATCATTGGAGTCGATCACCGAGGCCAACGCGCTCATCAGCCGGGCGCCGTAGTCTTCGACACCGGCCGGCGGCCCGTAGCAGCCGATGCACGGCGAGTTGACCTGCGGGCACAACGCGCCGCAACCGCCGCGGGTGGCGATCCCGCAGCAGAGGAGCCCTTGCTCCAGGAGGCAGGTCTCTTCGTCCGGTTTGACCTGCCAGGTACGGTAGAACTTCTTGATCTTCTTCTCGCTCCGCTTGCGTTTGCAGGTGTCGCAGACGGTCGAGTCGATGCCGATCACCGAGCCCTTGGGCGGGAGCTTCCCTTCCACGATCGCCGTGATCGCTTCCCAGATCCGGTCGGCCTCTGGCGGGCAGCCGGGCAGGTAGTAGTCGACCTCGACGGTCTGGTCGAGCGTCTTGAGCGTGTCGTAGAACACCGGCAGGTAGAGCGTTCCCTCGGGCATCTGCGTCTCGTGCTGGGGACGCACATGGTTGGGGTTCTCGGTCGACACGGTTTCCTGGTAGGCCGTGTCGAAGATCTCTTCCTTGGTGTTCATGTTGGCCAGCCCGGGGATGCACCCCTCGCTCGCGCAGGAGCCGAAGGCCACGAGGACCTTCGACTTGCGGCGCAAGAGCTGGGCCATGTATTCCTGTTCGCTGGAGCGGATCCCGCCGTTGAACAGGCAGACGTCGATTTCGCCGTCGGCCATTTTTTCGATGTCGTGGACCTTGCCGTCGACGGCCACCGGCCAGAGGACGATATCGAAGGCCGCGGCGACGTCGAGGATCTTCTCGTTGATCCCCAGCACGGCGATTTCGCAGCCGCCGCACGAAGCGGCCCAATACAACGCCAGTTTACCTTTTCGTGTTGCCTCGCTCATGCCTGGACCTCCATCGCCTCTTCGTGTTCTTTGACGATGCTTTCGAGGGCGGCGAGCCGCTCGCCGTCTTCTGCCCAATTCGCCGGCCACTTCAGCGGGCCGAGTTCGCGGACGTCGGCCACGAACTTGTCGATCGCCTCGGCCAGTTGCTGTCCTTCGGCGGCGGAGGCCCAGACGAGCCGGATCCGATTCTCTTCCAGGCCCATCTGCCGCAGCATGTGCTTGATCATCGCATAGCGGCGCATCGCCTTGTAGTTCTGCTCGATGTAGTGGCATTCCCCGGGATGGCACCCGGCGACCATCACCCCGTCGGCGCCCAGCGCGAGGGCCTTGAGCACGAACGCCGGATCGACGCGCCCGCTGCACATCACGCGGATGATCCGCACGTTGGGGGCGTGCTTGATCCTCGCCGTGCCGGCCAGATCCGCCGCGCGGTAGGAGCACCAGTTACAGAGGAAGCCGACGATCTTGGGTTCGAAGGTGTCGTCACTCATAGCAAGACCTTTCTGCTTGAGGGGGAATTGCAAAATGCAAATTGAAAAATGCCAATTGCAAATTGCAGATTACCCTTGTTCACCCGTTGTTCTCTGACTTGCGTTATAGTTTTCAGATAACCTTGAATTCTCACTCTTCAATTTTCAATTTGCAATCTGCATTTCTTTCTTCGTCGCGGCGCCGTTCCCATTCCCCGTTATCTTGGCGTCCCAGAGGATCCCTTCGATCTCGGCGAAGATCTGCTCGTTGTTGAAGTGCGAGCCGGTGATCGCGCCGGCCGGGCAGGCGGCCACACAGGTGCCGCAGCCCTTGCACATCGAGGTGACCACGCGGCTGACTTCCTTGTCCGCGTCGTATTCGATGGCGTTGTAGGGGCACATCGTATTGCATATCCGGCAGCCGGAGCAGGCTTCCTCTTCGATCGAGGCGACAATCGGCTCGATCATCACCTGCCCCTTGGTGATCATCCCGGCCACGCGGGCGGCCGCGGCGGCCCCTTGGGCCACCGAGGCCGGAATGTCCTTCGGTCCCTGGCAGACGCCGGCCACGAACACGCCGTCGGTCATCGTGGCCACCGGGTCGAGCTTCGGATGCCGCTCGGTGTACCAGCCGGCCATGCTGCAGGAGATCCCGCACTTGAGGCCCATTTCCTTGGCGTCGGCCTGCGGTTCCAGCGCGCCCATCAGGACCACCATGTCGACGGGAATTCGCCGCTGCTTGCCCACGAGGGTGTCTTCGCACTGGACGATCAGCTTGCCTTCCTCGCTCGGCAGCCGGGCGGCGTCGGTCACCTCGGCCACCTTGCCGCGCACGAAGTGCATGCCTTCTTCGAGGAGCCGTTGGTAGAACTCCTCATAGCCCTTCTGGTTCGTCCGCATGTCGATGTAGAAGGAGTAGACCTCGGCCTTGGTCTTTTCCAGGAGCAGATGGCCGAGCTTCAGCGAAGCCATGCAGCAGATGCCCGAGCAGTACTCGTTGTGCTTCACGTCGCGGCTGCCGACACAGTGGATGATGGCCACCGACTTCGGCTCGGTCACGCCGTCGCGCATCACGATCTTCCCGCCCGTCGGGCCGGCCGCATTGCAGAGCCGCTCGAACTCCAGCGAGGTGAACACGTTGGCCAATCGCCCGTAGCCGTACTGCGGAACCTTGCGGGTGTCGAACATCTTCCAGCCGGTGGCCATGATGATGTTGCCCACCTCGAGCTCGACGATCTCGTCCTTCTGGTCGTAGTCGACCGCGCCGGTCGGGCAGATCTTCTGGCAGACCTTGCACTTCTGTTGTTTGAACCAGCGGCAGTTGTCCACGTCGATCACCGGGATCCGCGGCACGGCCTGGGGGAAGGGCGTGTAGATCGACTTCCGATCGCCCATCCCAACCTCGAACTCGTAGTCGCACACCCGCTGCGGGCATTTTTCGATGCAGATCCCGCAGCCCGTGCACTTCTCCTCGTTCACATAGCGGGCCTTCTTGCGGATCTTCACCTTGAAGTTGCCCACCGACCCGCTGACCTCCTCCAACTCGGAGTAGGTGTAGAGGGTCACGTTCTCGTGCTGCCCGGCCTCCGACATCTTCGGCGTGAGAATGCACGCCGAGCAGTCCAACGTGGGGAAGGTCTTGTCAAACTGGGCCATGTGGCCGCCGATACTCGGGCTGCGTTCGACCAGATAGACGGGGTAGCCGGCGTCGGCCAGTTCAAGGGTCGCCTGGAGCCCGGCGATTCCGCCGCCGATGACCAAGGTGGCCGGGTTGACCTTCACGTACATCGGCTCCAACGGCTGCTGCCGCTTGGCCCGTTCGGCCGCGGCCGAGACCAGGGCCTTGACCTTTTCCGTGCCCGCGGCCTTGTCCTTGGTGACCCAGGAGACATGCTCGCGCACGTTGGTCATCTGGCAGAGGTAGGGGTTCAAGCCGGCGTTCTGACAGGCCCGGCGGAAGGTTTTTTCGTGAAGGTGTGGCGAGCAGGCGGCCACGACCACGCGGGTCAGCCCTTCCTTCTTGATGTCCTCCTCGATCATCTGCTGCCCGAGCGAGGAGCACATGAACTTGTAGTCGCGGGACACGGCGACGTCTTTGACATTCTCCCCGGCCCACTTGGCCACTGCCTCGCAGTCGACCGTGCCGGCGATGTTGCTACCGCAATGACAGACGTAAATGCCGACTCTCTCGGCCATGACTATTCTCCCTGGAGCTTTAGGCGTTCGGTCGGAAAGCTGTCCGCGATGAGCTATCAGCTATTAGCCATCAGCATTCAGCTTGGGAAGGGTTCTCCGCTTGAGTGTTGCCGAAACCTATCGTGTCAAACGCTGTTGAGTAACTCCGGTATTCGTTTCGTATCAACTGACAGCTAATTGCTGACAGCTCCTCTTACGCCGGAACCGCCGCGCCGTTGAGCTTGGCCTTGAGCACGGGCATGGCCGAGACCAGCTCCTTGCCGAAACCGAGCTTCGACGGCTCGATGCCGAAGGCCACGCCGAGCATCTGGGTGAAGTAGATGATCGGCATGTTGAAGTTGGTGTTGAAATAGCCGTTCACACGCCCCTGATAGCCGTCGAGGTTCAACTGGCACATCGGGCACATGCAGAGGATCATGTCGGCCTCGTAATCGACCGCGCTCTGCAAGAGCCGGCGGATCAGCTCAAATGCCTGCGGCTCGCTGATCTGCGTCATGTGGCCGCCGCAGCAGTGGGCCTTGACCGGGTAGTCGACCACCTCGGCGCCCAGCCAGGTGAACAGCTCGTCCATCTCCATCGGGTATTCGGTGTTGTCGATGTCGCCGAAGGGACGCACGACCTGGCAGCCGTAGTAGGGGGCGATCCGCAGCCCCTTGAGCGGCTTGACCACCTTGTCGCGCACGGCCGTCTCGCCGAGGTCGTGGTAGATCACGTCCAACAGGTGACGGACCCGGACCCGGCCGGCCTTGTAGCTCAATCCGCCCGCCGCCAGGCACTGGTTGACCTTGGCGTTGATTTGCGGGTTGTCCACCATCAACTGGTCGGTCTTCTTCAGATTCAGATAGCAGGCGGCACAGGGGGCCACCAACTGGTCGAGCTTCGGATCGACGAGAGCCAGGTTGCGGGCGATCACCGAGGTGGCCACCAGCTCGTCCTGGGAGAAGTATTCCGTCGCCCCGCAGCAGTTCCAGTCGTCGATCTCCAGGAGCTTGATCCCCAAGAGGTCGGCCACGGCCCGGACCGAGACGTCGTAGGCCGCGGCGTTGCACTCCAAGGAACATCCAGGGTAGTAGGCGTACTTCACGACGCACCTCCGATTTCGCGGGCCTTGTTGACAATCGCCTGAAGCTGAGCCACGTTCTTGATCCGCTTGGGCAGGAGGTTCATGCGGCCACGGGCAAACATGGCCAGACCCATCTTGCCCATCTTCATCGCCGCCAGCGGCCGGTTGAGGCCGTGGTAGAGCGTGGCGATGCCAATCTCATAACTGCGCCCGAACCGCTCGACCATGTCGGTGAACGTGCGGGCCAGGGCCGGGGCATCGGTCCCCTTGGCCATGTGGTCGGCGATCGAGATCCGTTTCAGGGCATACATGATGTCGGTGATCGGGATGTTTTGCGGGCAGCGGGTGGTGCAGAGGTAGCACGACACGCAGTACCACATGGTGTTCGCGCTGAGCACCTCGTCCCGCTTATTGGCATTGATCAGGGCGAATAACGTCCGCGGGGTATATTGCATGTCGGCCCCGCTCGGGCAGCTTCCGCCGCAGCTTCCACACTGCAAGCAGTGGACGATTCGCTCGCCTCCGGGTGTCTCCTCGATGATCTCCGCCAGGAACGGGGAGCCGCGCCTCTCGGCGTGTTGCGTCGTCATCGGTCTCCTCCAGCGCTACGTCTTGCGTCGCGTGACGCTTGACTGACTCGTCCGTGCAGGACACGCTGTCCCGCGCAAACCGGATCGTTCTCGGGCTCCCTATGCTAGCAAGCCTCGTGCCGGATCACCTTATCGCGGGTCCGATTGACGTAAGGTGAAGGGGGACGGGTGATTCGAATAAAGTCAGCCGGATCGGTGAAAAGCCAGGCGGGGGTCCTGTCTCGCGGATTCCCGCCGCAGGCTCGCGGTTATCCGTGGGGCCGCGGCGCAGGAGGCTCTTTGGGCAATCGCTCGGCTACCAACGCAAAACGGGCAGCAGGAGGAGCCTGCTGCCCGTTGAGTGTGCGGGAGAATACCGTCGTGCGGTTACTTCTGCAACTCGGCCGCATTGAACGCCGGGGCCTTGCCCAGCGGCCAGATTTCGAAACGCCGGACATAGAGTTCGGCCCCTTCGGTCTGGACCTGAATCAGGCCGGCCGACGGCTTGGCGTCAAAGCCCTTGTTGACCACGACTCCGTTGACCTGGATCGTGATCCGGTCGCCATCGCAGACCACGTCCATCCGCGTCCATTTCTTGCCCGGGCTTTCCACGTCCTCGCGCCCGCGGAAGCCGCGCACGTCGGCCCAGTCGGGATCGCGGCCGTACCAGTTGATCCGGCCGCCCTGGAGGGTTTTCTTCTCGCCCCCTTCCTTCCAGACGGTTTCGCCATCGCGATCCTTGGTCGTCTCGGCGGTCAGCGAGCAGACCAGCGGGCTGCCGTCCTTATTCTTGCCGGAGACGACGATGAAGTCGCCCACGCCTCCTTCGATGATTTGGGCCTCGTGCCCGCACATGAAGGTGTTGCCATAACCGCCATCGGGGCCTACGCAGTGGACGATCACGCCCGAGTCCCGAGCCTTATCGACTCGCGGCGCCCAGGTCCGCTCGTCCCAACGGAACTCGATGATCAGGTGGTAGTCTTTGTAGGCCTGATTCGTGCGGGCGTAGCCATAGCCGTCGCCGGAGATATGGAGCATCCCATTCTCCACGGTAAAGACGTTGCGGGGATCCTCGTACTTCGCGTCTTTGAGCCAGGTGGTGAGCCCGGCCAAGTCCTTGCCGTTAAACAGCTTGATCGGGCCGTCCTTGGGGCTGATCGGCTCGGACTTTGGGGGCTCCGCGGCTCGCAGGGGGAGGGCGAAGAGGGAAAGGAGCGTCAGAACGCACAGCGATCTTCTCAGGTGCATGGCACGGTTCCTCGACGGTTTGGTTGGGCGGGGCAACTCCTAGGTATCGCGTCCCATCGGCGGTACCCCACCATTAAACCACGCCAGCGGGGCCAATGGAACCACTCTCGGCCGGATTCCGCTCGAGGCGACAATCCATGGGGCCCGTCCAGGTCCAAATGGCGGCGAATGCTTGCACAAGCCCTTGTTTCCGCTTATCTTGAGTCGAATGGGAAGCGAGCGGCGCCGTGGCGACCCGCCCGCCGGCGCCCGCGTGCGTCGGCCAGCACGTCGCCACCAGGACCTGCCTGCCGCTCCACGTACAACACCCCACTAGGCTTCGAAAGGATCTTCCCCATGACACGTTGCTCCCGACGCCGTTTCCTTGAAGACTCGATTCTTGCGGCCTCCGTGGCCGCTGCCGGTCCGCTGTCCCTGGCCAAGGCGATGGCCGCCGAGGAGAAACAGAGCACCAGCCCCAGCGAAAAGCTGCGCGTGGCCGTCGTCGGCGTGCGGGGCCGAGGTGGCGAACACATTCAGGCCTTCCTCGCCCGCAAGGACGTCGAGATCGCCTATATCGTCGATTGTGACGAGAAGGTGGGCAACCAGCGGGCCGATGCCATCGCCAAGAAGCAGGGCCGCCGGCCCAAGTTCGTGCGCGATATGCGGGAAGCCTTTGACGACAAGTCGCTGGACCTCGTCTCCACGGCGACGCCCAACCACTGGCATTCGCTCGTTGCGATCTGGGCGATCCAGGCGGGCAAGGACGTCTATGTGGAAAAGCCGGTCAGCCACAACGTCAGCGAAGGCCGCCGCGTGGTCGAGGCCGCCCGCAAGTACAACCGCATCTGCCAGGCCGGCACCCAGTGCCGCTCGATGGCCGGCTCGATCGAGGCGATCGACTATGTGAAGTCGGGGAAGATCGGCGAGGTGAAACTCGCGCGCGGGTTGTGCTACAAGCCGCGCAACTCGATCGGCCCGCGTGGCACCTATCCCATCCCGGCGGAAGTCGACGCCAACCTCTGGTACGGCCCGGCCGAGATCAAGCCGCTCACCCGTCCTAAGTTCCACTACGATTGGCACTGGCAATGGGACTGCGGCAACGGCGACCTGGGCAACCAGGGGATCCACCAGATGGACATCGCCCGCTGGGGCCTGGGCGTCGATACGCTGAGCAGCCAGGTCATGTCGTACGGCGGCCGGCTGGGTTATGAGGATGCCGGCGAGACGGCCAACACCCAGGTGATCGTCCACGAGTTCTCTGGCAAGACGTTGGTCTTCGAGGTCCGCGGCCTGAAGACCGATCCGCTCCGCGAGGCCAAGGTCGGCGTGATCTTCTACGGCAGCGAGGGCTGCGTGGTGCTCAACAACTACACCGGCGGCTTCGCCCTGGACAAGGAGGGCAAGGTCGTCAAGAAGTTCAACGGCAACGGCGACCACTTCGCCAACTTCATCGACGCCGTGCGGAGCCGCAACTACAAGGACCTCCGCGGCGACATCCTCGAAGGACACCTCTCCAGCGCCCTGTGCCACACCGGAAACATCGCCTATCGGCTCGGCGAGCAGATTCCCTTTGCTGAGGCGAAGAAGCGGCTCGCCACGCT
>JBDKTH010000628.1:0-4282 GCA_039680305.1 Thermoguttaceae bacterium
GGTGCCGAGCTTGCGAGGCCCGCCATCGCACCGCCACGGATCTGGCGGGCCTCGCAAGCTCGGCACCGCCCTACCCTACGGTTTTGTTCGCCCCTTCAGACCCAGTCTCCGCAGCAGCCGTCATGTGGGCTATCGGGATACAGCGGCCCGCGGGGCGCATGATGCCAGGAGACCTGGGCTTCTTCCTTCTGGAAGATCGACTCGCACGTTTGCGCCTTCTCGTTCAGGCCCTGGACCTCGGCCGGCGTGATCGGGCGGAAGTTCTTGGCCGCGTCGATCGCCTTGTCCAGGAGGTCCAAGAACGACGGGGGGATCGCGGCAACCACGCCCGGCTGGGACAGCGAGAATCGCACGGCCAGGTCGACCTCCTCGGGCGTCTCGGCCGAGCGGTACCACCACTTGCGCGTCCGCTCGGCGCCTTTGGGCCAGGCCCCGTGCGACAGCGTCTTGATCGCCAACACGGCCACGCCCTGCTGCTGGGCCAACTCCAGCACGTCCTTGCCGAACCCGTGCCGCAAAAGCTCCACGAAGTTGATTGGAAACATCGCCGTGTCGAAACGGAAGCCTTTGAGCGCCAACACGGCGCCTTTGGTCGTATGGGCCGAGAAGCCCAGATACTTCACCTTCCCCTCTTTCTGAGCCTCCAACAGCGTCTCGATGGCCCCGTCCTTGCCCAAGGCTTGCTCGACTTCCTCGGGCCGGCGCAGATTGTGGAGCTGGTACAGGTCGAAGCGGTCGGTCTTAAGAAGCTTGAGCGAGCGCTCCAGCTCCTCGCGGGCGCCGGCCTTGTCGCGTTTCTTCGTCTTGCAGGCCAAGAAGTAGCGGTCGCGGGGGATCCCCTCCAGGCCGATTCCCATCTTCGTCTCGCACTGGCCGTTGCCGTAGGCCGGGGCCACGTCGAAGTAGTTGACGCCCCGCTCAAAGGCCGAACGCAACCCCTCGGTGCAACGCGCCTGGTCGTACTGGACCAGGGCCAGACCGGGGAATCCGACCACGGACAGTTTCTGCCCGGTGCGTCCCAGAACGCGCCGCGGCAAGTCCGCCACGCGCTCGACTTCGGCCACCGGCCCGTCCGCGCCCAAAAGCCGGTCCGCGCCGATCGCCAGGCCGGTTGTGGCTCCACCGACCGACTTCAGAAAGACTCTTCGTTCCATGGGATCCTCCGCGCTTATCGAGTGGTAACCGCTTGATACACCCGCACGTAGTCGATGGCCATCCGCTGGGGGAAGATGCTGTCGTCGATCCCCTTCTGGCCGCCCCACGCCCCGCCAACCGCGATGTTGAGGATCAGGTATTGGGGCTTGTCATACGGCCAGGCGTCCGTCCCCTTGTTCTCGTTGGTGAATGTGAAATACTTCGTCGCGTCGACGAAAAAGTCCATACGCTCCGGGCGCCACTCGATGGCGTAGACGTGGAAGTCCTGGTGTGGGTTGGGGATCGTGATTCGCGAACCCTTGTTCGTGTGGATCGCGTGGTTGTAGGCCTTCGTGTGGATGTTGGCGTGGATCACGTTAGGGTCGAAGCCGACGTTCTCCATGATGTCGATCTCCCCGCAGGCGGGCCAACCGACCTGGCCGATGTTGGTGCCCAGCGTCCAGATCGCCGGCCACATCCCGCGGCCGGTCGGCAGTTTCGCGCGGACCTCGATCCGGCCGTAGGTCCAACTGGCTTTGCCCAGCGTCGTCAGGCTGGCAGAGGTATAGTCGGCGTTTTCCTGCCCCTTGCCCGCCTTGCCCTTCTTCGCCTGCTTGGGAATCCGGAACTGCTCCTTGCGAGCCTCGATGATCAGCATCCCCTCCTCAACCCGGGCGTTTTCCTTCCGGGCTCGGGTGTAGTACTGGCGTTCGTTGTTGCGCACAAAGCCCGCCTCATAGTCCCACTTCGCTGGGTCGGGCGTCCCGGGCTTGTCAAACTCGTCGGACCAGACGAGCTTCCAATCCTCCGCTTGGACTGGGACGGCGATCAGGACAAACAGCAGGGCCAGAATCGACTTGTGCATAGACCTTCCCTCATCGACAAAGCTGCGAAGAAAACGCCCCTGGACAACCGGCCACTCTATTCTCGGTGAACGGCCACGGGGGTGTCAACCAGCTGTGCAGTTTCGCACGCGGCGAGGCAGGCGGGCAGACAGGGGCTGTCAGCGATCAGCCGTCAGAGAGCGTTCGAAAGATGCTCATCCGGCGTCCCCTCCGTCATCGTCAAAAGAGGGGGGATCTCACAAGAGCTGATGGCTGATCGCTGACGGCTTCCTTGCTGCGAAAAATAGCTGGAAATTGGGCCAGCCAATCTGCTAGGCTCATCTGATGAGGTTTGACGAACGAAACCGGTAAGGTCGAGCGGTCTTTCGCGGCCGGTGGCCAGGCTTTTGCAACACAGCCCAGAAGAGTTATCCGGCCGCATCGCCGTAACCACAATCTTCTCAACTACTTCGTGCCACACACAACGCCCACGTTTATGAACCGTCCAAGAAAGCGACGCGCACGAAATAACAGCGATTCTACCTGTGAGGGGTTGGCTAACGACGGTTTCGCATCAGAGGGGGCAGCAGCGCCTGGTCCAGCTTGCCGGGGAGAAACCACCACCGCACGGTTTGATTGCGGAAACCGGCTCGATCCGATAGGATAGCCCCTTTCTTCCAGAACCGTGAGGTGAAAAGGAGTTGCCCGTGCGTCGAATCAGCTTTGCGTTTGTTGGATTGTCGGTCGCGGTCCTGTTGGGTTGCTCGCAGGCGTCGCAGGATCCAGTGCCCACGACCCCCAAGACGGCCGAGACCGAAAAACCGGCCGCGGAGCAGAGTGCCTCCGGTTTGACGATTACCGACGTCGTGGTGGGGACTGGCGTCGTCGCCGAGCCCGGCAAGGCGGTGAGCGTCCACTACCGGGGAACTTTGACCGATGGGAAGGAGTTCGATGCTTCGCGGCCGCGCGGTGAGCCGTTCACCTTCGAACTCGGCGCCGGTCAGGTGATTCGCGGTTGGGACGAGGGCGTCAAGGGGATGAAGGTCGGCGGTAAACGGAAGCTGGTGATCCCGCCCGACATGGCCTACGGCGAACAGGGGGCTGGCGGCGTGATTCCGCCCAACGCCACCTTGGAGTTCGAGGTCGAACTCCTGGACGTCAAGTAAGCCCTCGGGTTCGCAGAGACGAGACGCACACATGGGATTCCTGACAGGCCCTCTCACGTTCGAGTGTTTCCGCATCGTCGGTTCGCAGCCGCGCCAGTTCGGCCCGGAGGAGATCGAGACCCTCGAAGGTTTCGCGATCGGCCGGATCGAGACTTCTTCCACCGAGCAAGCCGAGGTCGGCTTCCTCGGTGGCAAGCACCTGTTCGACTGCACCTTCGACCTGGAGAAGAACGTGATCGGCGACGCACTGCACTGTGCCGTGCGGATCGACACGAACCAGATCCCCTCGGCCGTGCGCAAGGCCTGGCTGCAGATGGAATTGGCGGCGATCACGGCCGACAACCCCAGCGGCCGGCCCACCCGGGCCCAGCGTCAGGAGGCCAAGGAAGCCGTCGAAGCGCGTTGCGCGGAAGAGGCCAAAGACGGCCGCTTCCGCCGGATGCAGCAGTTCCCCGTCCTGTGGGACGCCCGCAACGGCCTGTTGTACTTCGGCGGCTCCAGCACCACGGCCAGCGATCTCTGCGCCGATCTGTTTGGCCGGGCGTTCGATCTGGAGCTGACCCGGCTCACGGCGGGCAAACGAGCCCAGGAATGGGCCGCCCAGGCCAAGCAGCGCAAGGCCCTCGAGGAGATCGGCCCCGCCGCCTTCCATGCCAACGACCCCTCGGCCGAGATCGCCTGGTGGAACAACGAGTCGGGTAACTACGACTTCCTCGGCAACGAGTTCCTCCTCTGGCTCTGGTGGCAATGGGAGGTTAAGTCCGACACGATGGCCCTGCCGGACGAGACCGAAGTGACCGGGATGCTCGCCCGCACGCTCAGCCTGGAGTGTCCGCGAGGCGAGTCGGGCAAGGAGACAATCACCGCCGAGGCCCCCGTCCGGCTGCCCGAAGCAGCCCAGGCGATCCGCTCCGGCAAGCTTCCCCGCAAGTCGGGCCTGACGCTGGTCCGCTACGGCGATCAGTACGAAATGGTGCTCCAGGCAGAGCGGTTCGCCGTCAGCGGCGGCAAGATGCACACCGAGGAGACCGAGGAAGGACGTGGACTCCTCGAAGACCGGATCGAGAACATCCGCGGCCTCCACGAAACCCTCGACCTCCTCTTCCAAGCCTTCTGCCAACGGCGGATCGGCAAGGACTGGCCCGGGGAACTCAAACA
>JBDKTH010000511.1:0-2724 GCA_039680305.1 Thermoguttaceae bacterium
GGGGGGCCTCGCTTGCTCGGCACCGCCCTACCTCACCGGTTATGTTCGTCGAAACCCATTGGGAAACGTCCCCCGTGGCGACTAGTCACAAAAGTATCAGAATTGGTGAGAAAACGTACAGCGGGGAGTCTTGCGTCGGTCTTTAATAGTACCAGGTAACGATTGCCTGTCACCACCCTCGGCTTGGCCGGGGCCCAACCCGATCGGAGCCATACGATGAGCAACCCGATGATTCGACGACGCTCGTTTTTGCAGACCGCCGCGGCCGGGGCTGCGGCCGCAGTCGTGGGGAATTTCGCCAGGACGGCCCAAGGAGGCGTTGCCGCGCTGAGCATCGATGAGCCGTTTCACGGGGCGGTGCTCAACCACCGGCATGGCAAGGCGGTCGACGGCGGGCTGCAAATCCAGGTCTCGGGCGAAGCCCCGCTCGACGATCGTGTGACGGTCAACGGCGTGGCAGCCCGGCGGGCGGGAACCCGGTTCACCGCCGACGTAGTGCTCCGCGACAAGGAAACCGATCTCGTGGCCAAGACCGCGGGCCGCTACGGGCGTCAGGAGCATGGCGTGCGCGTCGTGTGGGACCAGAATTCATTCCCCCGCTACCGCTTCTCGATCGACGACAACAGTTTCTTCCTCCGCGACATCGCCCAGAAAAACTACAAGTCGCTGTTCGACTGCTTCTACCTCAAGGGGCTCAAAGAGCTGAACCAGAAATACGGCGTTCGCTTCACGGTGAACATCTACTACACGACCGGCGATGACTTCCAGTTGCCGCAGTTCCCCGATTGCTACAAGGGCGAGTGGAAGGACAACGCCGGCTGGTTGAAACTGGCCTTCCATGCCCATGCCAATGATCCCAACCGGCCGTACCAGTACGCCTCGCCACAGCAGTTGATCGCCGACCTGGACCAGGTGGCCGGGGAGATTCACCGCTTTGCCGGCGAAGAGAGCTACGCCCCGCCAACGGTGATCCACTGGGGAATGACGCAGCCTTCCGCCCTAAAGCCGCTCTACCAACGGGGCGTGCGAGCCCTGAGCGGCTACTTCCGCAAGCTCAACGGCGTGCAGTACGACGTCAACTACCTGTTCGACGAGGTGCGCAGCGAGTATCTCTCGCGCCACGACGCCTGGAAGGATTTTGAGAGCGGGATCGTCTTTTCCCGGGTCGACATCGTCTGCAACAGCACGCCGGTCGAAAAAACCGTGTCGACCCTGGAGCCGTTGGCCCAGGACCCGAACCAGGCCGAGATCATGGACCTGTTCACGCACGAGCAGTATTTCTGGCCGTTCTACAAGGCCTACGTGCCCGACCACTTCCAGCGTCTCGACACCGCAATCCGCTGGGTCACCGAGCACGGCTACAAGCCCGTGTTCCTGCACGAGGGCTTCCTCGGCGCCCCGGCGTGACGCGTGGGGCGTGGGGCGTGAAGCGAGGGGCGAGGCGGAGAGCAACAACGCCCTACTCCCCTCGCCCCTCGCTCTACGGTTTTCCTACCGCCAGCGTTTGGCGACTTCGGCCTTCATGAACTTCAGCGCGTCGCTGGCCAACTGGTGCTCGCTTTGGTACATGCGGCGCCAGATCTTCGTGGCGGCGACGATCTTGTCCAACGCCAGCCCAAAAGCTTCGACGACCATCAGGTTGTCGTAGCCGATCTCCTTGAGCGTGTCGAAGGTTTCTGGCCAGCGGACGTTCCCCTGGCCCGGCGTGCTGCGGTCGTTTTCCGAGATGTGGACGTGGGCCAAGCAGTCCTTGAGGGAGCGGATCGCCTCGACGGTGCTCTTCTCCTCGATGTGCGAGTGGAACGTGTCGTACATCATCTTGCAGTTGGGGTGGTTCACGTCGCGGCAGAACCGGGCCCCGTCGGCGGCCGTGTTGAGGAAATAGCACTCGAACCGGTTGAGGGACTCCAGTCCCAGCATCACGCCGGCCTGGGCAGCGTGCTCGGCCACCTCCCGCATGCTTTCGATGCCTCGCTTCCACTCATCCGCGGTCGGACCAGCACCGCTGAATTCACCGATCGCCGAATGGAACGGCCCGACCATCGCTTCGCAGCCGGCCGCCTGAGCACAATCGAGCGCCCGCTTGTTGTTCTCCACCCCTTGGCGGCAGATCGCAGGATCCGCACTGATCGGGTTGTCGCCGCCGCCGCGGATCGTCACCCCGGTCCGCGCCAGACCGGCGTTGTCCAACCGCTTCCCCCACTGAGCGTACTTGTCCACGTCGAGCTCGAAGATCGGAATCTCGACCGCGTCGTAGCCGATTTGCTTGATCTCGTCGAGGATCGGGAGCACTTGATCGTGGAGCGTGTCAGTCCACAGCAGCAGGTTCAAGCCGAATCGCATGGGGGATCTCCTGGGGTAATAGGCGGTATGCAGTACGCGGTACACAGTAGTAAAGAGTATAAACGAAGGCGGTGGGGATGGGAAAGATGCCGCCTTCTCATCCGTGCAGACGGCCGCCCATTCTGTGTACCATGTACCGTGTACTGCCTACTGCCTGCTCTCCACCGCCTCCAGCAACTCGGCCTGGCGGGCGTCGACCAGATGGCGGGCCGTGGGGAGGAAGTTACGAAAATCGTCGGGCAGTTGGCCGAGGCCGACCCGGTGCATCACCTGGTTGAGCCGCACCAAGAGTCGGTCGTCCTCCAGGTAATCCCACAAGATCCGCCCCTGGCAAACCCGCTCGATCATCCAGGCCAGACGCTCGGTCTGACGGGCAGCCAT
>JBDKTH010000932.1:0-11020 GCA_039680305.1 Thermoguttaceae bacterium
GTGGCCTTGCTCCCCGAAGGCAAGGAGCTGATCATGACCGGCCAGTTGGGCGACGTGATGCGGGAGTCGGCCCAGACCGCCCGCAGCTACGTCTGGTCCCAGGCCGAGGAGTTGGGGATCCAACGCGATCAGCTCCGCAACACGGGCGTGCACATCCACGTGCCGGCCGGCGCGATCCCTAAGGACGGACCATCGGCCGGCGTTGCCATGGCCGTGGCCCTGGCCTCGGCCTACACCGGCTTTTCGGTTCACAGCGACACGTCGGTGACTGGCGAGATCACGCTTGCCGGACTGGTCCTGCCAGTCGGCGGCATCAAGGAAAAGGTGCTGGCCGCGCGCCGGGCCGGGATCCGGCGCGTGGTCCTCCCCGCCGAAAACCGGAAGGATCTCCGCGACCTGCCCGACGATGTGGGCAAAGAATTCGAGTTCGTCTTCATCCAGCGGATTGAAGAAGGCCTGGCCGCCACGATCCCCGGCCTGGCCGAACGGCTGACGCTCGAAACGGCCTCGGTCTAGACCGATTTGCCTGATCCTTCTGATGGGAACGCCCTCCGTGGCGTTTCGCCTCGCTGAGTAAGGTAGGGCGGCGCCGAGCTTGCGAGGCCCGCCACAGCACCACGCCGGATCTGGCGGGCCTCGCAAGCTCGCCGCAGCCCCACCTTGATTGCCGATCTTCTCTGTCAAAACTCCACCAGCGAGAAGTCCGGCTGGGTTCCTCTGCGATTTCTGCGGTGAATTTCTTTCGAAAACACACCAAGAAAGCTGGAAATTGGGCCAGCCGTTCTGCTAGGCTGATTCCTGGCAGCCCATAAGGCGAGCCGCTCTGGTCTTTGACAATTGACGCTTTCGACAAATTGCCCTCGCGCTTCAGCGTACGGCCGTCAGGCCCCGACCCAAGCGCCGCTTGGCGGCTGCGCGCAAGGCCCGTGCTCCTTGCGGAACACGGGCCAGGGACTTCCGGATCACGGAAACCATGCGGGGGAGGTAAGCCTAGGTGGCACATGCCTATCCGAACTACGTAGACACCCATGAATTATGCAACACGTCCCCACTTTCGGGTTAGTTCACTTGCGTCTTTTCGCGTAAATGTAACCTTCGTGGTAGCTGCTACTTGTGAATGTGCACCGCGACGCAAAATTTGCAACAGACCACGTGAGGCTTTCCACAATTCTCTCCCTTAACCTGGGGGCGATCCGCGGGGTGCCGGCCAGCTGCGGAGGCGGTTTGCAGGATCATTCCCCCAGCTAGAAGCAAGAGATTCCGCCGTTGGTTATGATCACCCAACGTCGAAGGCTCGGCGGATTCTCTCGGTTATCTCTGGACGGATCCTCAGGGGCCGCGCCGTGCGCTCGGCGTGTGGGGAACGGGTTTGAGCAACCTCGCTCACCACGAGAGGGGTAGCTTTTGCATCGGGCGGTCGGACTTCTGCAACGTAGCTCGGAAGAGTTATCCCGAAGACGTCGCTGTAACTTCTATTCCTGCAATTACTTCGCACGATGGCACAACGCCCAAGATTTCTAGCCACATGCATAGACGACGCGCACGACCAAGCAAACACGCTACTTGTGAGGGGGTAGCTAGCAAGAGCTTTGGCATCAGGGGGGAGGCAAGAAGTGTTACTGACGCGTCGTTCCCGCTTCGTGTTTCACCCCCGCTGGTACACCGATTGCTTAATGGTCCATCGGGATCATATCGAAATACTCAGGTCGTCTGATCAGAAGGAGTATGGACGATGGCGAAATCAGGTTTGTTCGGTAGCACTGGCATGCTAACGGGGATGGGATTGGGGGCCGGCTTGATGTACTTCTTCGACCCACGCGTGGGCAATCGGCGTCGCGCTATAGTTCGTGACAGGTTCACCCGTTGGTCTCGCGACGTTAACGATGCGATTGGCGTGACGACCCGTGACCTCGGTCACCGCATGCAAGGCATGCTGGCGATGTCGCGGTCGATGCTGATGCAGAAGCAGGACACGCCGGACCGCCTCCAGGCCCGGGTCCGATCGAAGATGGGCCGCTACGTATCCCACCCCTCAGCGATCGAGGTCAGCGCGGACGACAGCGGCCGAGTCGTCCTCCAGGGACCAATCCTCGAACACGAGTTGGAAGACTTGCTCAGCGCGGTGGCCTCTGTTTCGGGGGTAACCGCGATCGAGAATCGACTGGAATCCCATCGTACCCCGGAGGACGTGCCGGGGCTGCAAGGTGGCACCGGCCGGCCGGGCGAGCGCACGGAACTGATGCAAACCGTCTGGGCCCCCGCCACCCGACTGTTGATCGGCGGGATCGGCACGGGCCTGATGCTCAATACCCTACGGAGTCCCGGACTGTTCAACGGATTGCTCGGAATCGTGGGCCTGGGAATGACCTCGCGGGCGGTTACGAACAAGGACTTGGGGCGACTGGCTGGCGTGAGCGGCGGTCGGCGGGGGTTCGACTTCCAGAAGACGATCAACCTTGCCGCCCCCATCGACCGGGTCTTCCAGATGTGGACCAACTACGCGAACTTCCCACAGTTCATGAACCGGGTCCGGCACGTCGAAGATCTGGGCCAAGGCCGCTCCCGCTGGGTCGTCGCCGGGCCGATGGGGACGGACGTCCAGTGGAATGCGATCGTCACCCAAAACATCCCCAACGAGGTCTTCGCCTGGAAGACCGAGCCGGGATCGCCGGTGGCCCACGCAGGGATCATTCGCTTCCAGCCCAACGAGGAAGGCGGCACGCGGATCGACATCCGCCTGTCGTACAATCCGCCGGCCGGCGCCGTCGGTCACTTCGTGGCCTCGCTCGTGGGCGCGGACCCGAAGTCCCAGATGGACGAAGACCTGCTGCGGATGAAGTCGTTCATCGAGACCGGCAACGTGCCCAGCGACGCAGCCGCCCGGACTCAGGCCGCGCAATCGTCCTGAGTATCCCGGGGCCGTTATCGTCTCCGCTTCTCCCAGTCAGGCGAGTCGGTGGCCAGCGGTTTGGGACGGGGTGTCTTGAGCACGGCCAGGTTCTCCACGCGAGTCTCGGTCAACGACGCGGCCAGGAGCCCCGCCGGCACGGCGATGATTCCCAACCCGAGGAAGAGGATCATCGCAGTGAACACGCGGCCGCCGACGGTGATCGGATAGACGTCGCCGTAGCCGACGGTGGTCAGCGTGATGATCGACCACCAGATGCAGTGAAAGATCGTGCCGAACTGCTGAGGTTGCGCCTCGCGCTCAAAATGGTAGATGCCTACCGACGAGAAGAACACGAGAATCGTGGCAACGAGGAGGTAGAGGACCAGTTCCTCGCGAATCGCCAGGAAGGCCCTCCCGAAACGTTCCATCGCCTGGGTGTAGCGAAGGAGCTTCAAGATGCGGAACGCTCGGAACAGCCGTAATAAACGCAGCCCCCGCAGGTCGACTCCGGCTGCCACGTAAAACGGCAGGATGGCGATCAGGTCCACCAGTCCGAAGAAGCTGAAGATGAAGGCCCACGGCCGGTCGGCGACCAGGATGCGCAGGACGTATTCGAGGGTGAATAACGCGACCGTGACCACTTCGAGAACACGGAGCGTCGCACGAGCGGCGGGGTTAAGGTCTGGCAAGGTATCCAGGCAGAATCCCACCGTCGACACCAGGATCAAGAACTGGATGCCGAACCCAAATGCCTTCGCGGCCGGGGTATCGGTGGTCTCGACAATCCTCTTGAGTCGCCTGATCGTTGCGGATCGGGAGTCGTGTCGCATCCCCGTTCTCCATCCCGTCTGGCCCTGACCGTTTTTCTTGCCCTTCTTGCTGGAGGGGGCGTTTGGGCCTATCATCAAGCCATATCCTATCGGTTGTGGGGTAGGGGAAAGATCATCTCCAGGCCACGCAATTCACGAGGTGTCGAATGAGCGTACTTTGTGGCGGACTGATTGCAGGGATTGTGGCGCTGGTGACATCGACAGCCAACGCGACCCCGGAGGACGACGAACTGGTGCAAAACGGCCATTTCAAGGCCGTTGACCAGCAGACGATGCCCGAGGGGTGGACGCCGTGGACGCCGCTGGAAGAAACGTCCAGCTGCACGCTTCGTGTCGTTCCCGATGGGTTACTCGTCGAGGCCCCGGGACGGCCCTATGCCGTTGGCGGCGTGACGCAGCGGTTGAAAGTCGAAGGCGGGCAGGCGTATGCCGTGGAGGCGATCTGCCGGGCCGACCGACTCCCTTTCCCGTACCGCTCGGTGATGATCCGTTGGAATTGGACCAAGGGTGGAAAGCCGCTCACCCCGGCCGGCTGGCTGGTGCGCGGACCGGCGATTGATGGCAACGTGCTCCGGTTCCACGACGTCCTGGTGGCCCCCAAGGAGGCCGAAGGCGCCGAGTTGACGCTCGACGTGAAGTGGCTCGGAGAAGGCTCGGTCTGCTGGAAGGAAGTCAGCGTCCGTCCCTGTGACCCGCCCGCCCCACGCAAGGTGAAGATCGGCACCGCCTATCTCAAGCCCAAGAACAGCACGCCGCAGCGCAACCTGGAACTCTTCTGCCAGAAGATCGACGAGGCGGGCCGGCTGGGGCTGGACATCCTCTGCCTGTCCGAGGCGATCACGATCGTCGGCACCAACAAGACTGTCGTCGACTGTGCCGAGCCGATCCCCGGGCCGGCCACCGAGCGGCTCGGCCGCGCCGCCAAACAGAATCACCTCTGGGTCGTCGTGGGCCTGATGGAACGCGACAACGGCCGGATCTACAACACGGCGGTCCTCTTGGATCGCGACGGCAAGATCGCTGGCAAGTACCGCAAGATCCACCTGCCCCGCGAGGAATGGCGCAAAGGGATCGTGCCTGGCGGGGAGTATCCCGTGTTCCAGACCGATTTCGGCACGGTGGCGATCCAGATCTGCTACGACTGGTTCTTCCCTGAACTAGGCACGATCTTCGGCCTGCGCGGGGCGGAAATCGTCTTCGCGCCCACCTGGGGCACGACCTTCGCCGACCGCGACGGCAAGGTGGAAGGCGAGACCGTGTTCCGCGTCCGCGCCCGGGACAATGGCCTCTACCTGGTCCCCTCCGTCTACGACGGCAACAGCCTGATCATCGACCCCGTGGGCAAGATCCTCGCCTCAAGCGATGGGCGCGAGGGGGTTTTTTGGAGCGAGGTCGATCTGAACCAGCGTGAGCCACTCTGGTGGGTCGGTTACTGGCGCTCGATCGGCCCGCGCGATCGCATGCCGACGACCTACGCGCCGCTGTTGAAAGACCCGTCCAAGCCGACGTACTAGTCGGCTCCCCGGCAACCTCCGAGCCGGGGCGTTGTCGACTCGGAAGTGTTGACTGGTGACGCCCCCCCCACGGGTGTAGCCTTTGCTTTCTCGGATTTGGCGCGTCTGGAGGGAGGGTATAGAATGAGGGGGACGATTCCACGGACGAGCGGTTGACTCGAAACAGGGGGCGGCGAATCTCGCTGTTGGATCATGGAACAACTCCTCAAACAGGTGCGTCGGGCGCGGTGGTGGCTGGGCGTACAGCGATTCGTGGGAGTGCTCGGGTGGTGTCTGTTCGCCACCCTCTCGGCGGCCCTGGTGCTGGTTGTCGTCGACAAGTTCCGGCCTCTTGGCGTCGAAGCGTGGATCTGGGGCGTTGGAAGCCTCGCGTTGGGCCTCGTGGCGGCGATCGTCTGGGCCGCGGTCACCGGTCGCGGCCTGGTCGATGCGGCGATCGAGTTAGACCACCGCTGTGGCTTGAAGGAACGCGTCTCCAGCAGTCTGGCCATGTCAGACGAGGAGCGGAATAGCGAACTCGGCCAGGCCCTCGTGGCAGACGCCGTGTGCCGGATCGAACGGGTCGAAGTCCGCGAACATTTCAGCGTCACGCCCAGCCGACAATTGCTGTTGCCCTTGGGGCCGGCGCTGGCTGTGGTGCTGGTCACCCTACTGGTGAATCAGTCGGCGGTGGGCAAGCCGGCCCCGCCTCCGCCGCCCACGCAGGTCCAGAAGCAGATCCAGCAGTCGAGCGATAGCCTCCGCCGCAAGCTGCAGGACCAGCGCAAGCAGGCCCAGAAACAGGGACTTAAGGATGCGGAAGAACTCTTCCGGCGTCTGGAACGCGACGTGGATCAGTTGCCCTCCAAGACCGAAGGCGATCGGAAGCAGGCCCTGGTCCAGTTGAACGACCTCTCTCGGGAACTGCAGAAGCGACGCCAGAGCCTGGGCGGAGCCGAGGAACTCCAGAAGCAGTTCAAGCAGCTTAAGGACATCGGCCAAGGCCCGGCCGACAAGCTCCTCGACGAGATCAAGCGGGGCGATTTCCAAAAGGCGATGGAACAGCTCAAGAAGCTCCAAAACGACCTTGTTCAAGGCAACCTGAATCCCGACCAGCAGAAGCAGTTGGCCAACCAACTCAAGGAGATGCAGAAGAAGCTCAAGGAACTGGTCGACGCTCAGCGTCAGGCGCAAAAGGATCTGGAGAACCGCATTCGCCAGGCCCAGGAGGCCGGCCAGCAGCAGGAGGCCAGCAAGCTGCAAGAGCAACTCGACAAGTTGCGGCAGCAATCGCCTCAACTCGATCAGCTCAACCAACTCGCCGAGAAGCTTGGACAGTGCTCGAAGTGCCTCAGTCAAGGCCAAGTCAAGGATGCCGCCGAAGCCCTGGGCCAATTGCAGAACGAACTGGGCAATCTCGACGAGCAGCTCAAGGAGTTGGACATGCTCAACGAGGCGATGGATCAGATGGCCCAGGGACGAAACCAGATGACCTGCCCCCACTGCAACGGCCAAGGCTGCGGGAACTGCGAGGGGGACGGCATGGGAGATGGCCTGGGCAAGGGCCGCGGTCGCGGCGCTCGCCCGGAACAAGCGGAGGACGTGAAGCATTACGACACCCGAGCGGCAGTGAAGACGGGCCGGGGCGCGGCTTCCGTGGTCGGCGAGGTCGACGGGCCGAATATCCGCGGCGACGTGCAGCAGCAGATGCAGCAGCAGTTGGAGAGTGCCCGGCGCGAAGCGGCCGATCCGCTCACCGATCAGCACATGCCCCGCAAACACCGCCAGCACGCCCAGGAGTACTTCGACCGACTCCGGGAGGGCAAATGATGAATGCGAAATGATGAAGGATGAATGGAATTGAGACCAGCATCACTTGGCCGGTTTCGGCGTTCCCGTCATTCGTCATTCATCCTTCAGCATTCATCATTTCTTTACCCGGGCGGGGATCGTGAAGGAGTAGATGCAGGTAATCACGCCGGTGGACATTAGGCTCCAGGGGGTCCAAGGGGCGGGCGAGACCTCCTTCTTCCGTGTGACTTGAGTCTTTTCTGCGCCCAACAGACCGGTCGTCTCTTGGATCACCATCTCCTGCGAGGTGAGGACGAACTTCTGAATGACCAGGCACTGGGCACCCAGGAGGACCACAAAGACTCCGACTGCCAGGAACAACGACCGCCACATGGTTTGCTTCCTCCAACCGGTTGCAGATTCCCGACGGGCTCCGGCGATGCCCTGCGGGCAAAGGGCCTTGATTGTTTGATCGGCGCTGACGACGACAGACTGGAGCGCGGCGGGGCGTGGCCGGGGAGCGGTTTTCGGCCGTGGGCCGGATAGGCCGGTTATGTCGAAGCGGCGTGGAAGCGGCGGGGCGTGCACAGTCCGTTTACGCCGCTGCGAACTGTGGCCAACGCGACACAACAGGCTAGTCGTTCTCTCACTGTGTCAGGGGCGTACGACACGCGTTACGCCGTCGGCCCGCAAGTTGTCCGCCTATGCCGGCATTGCGGAACGTGCGGCAGACGAAAGCATGGCAAGCCACGGAAACCCGGAACTGTGTAGCGGTCCAGTCAATTCGGCGCGGCTCTCGGGCCGATGCAATGATCAGGGAAACCGCCTCAACCCCGGTTGTTCGGGCTGCCAGAAGCTCCTATAATCAAAGTGAATAGCCGTTCAGGGGTGAGAGCACCATCGCGTCGGAGCGCAGAAGCTTGCCGGGAAAACCCAGAATCCTGTTCATCTGTGACTCGCCACAGGTTGTCGAGCAGGTGTTTGGCCAATCGGCTGACTCGTTCGACGTGGTTGTGGTGGAGAATCCCTTGCGGGCGCTGGTCTACCTCACGCGGGAATCGTTCGACGGCGTCTACGTGGCCGCGAACTTTTTCCAACAGGCCTTCGAGCTCGGCAGCCTCCTGCAGAACCAACAGATCCTCGAAGGGATGCCCGATGGGGTTGCCCTGTTGGACAGCGAGAACACCGTCGTGTGGGGCAATGGCCGACTCCGCGAGTGGAGCACCCGCGAGCAGGTCGTGGGGGCCAACTTTTACACGGTCTTGGGGAGCCCCGAGATCCTCGGCCCCGACTTCTGCCCCTTCCACACGGCCCTGGCCACCGGGACGGCCAGCAGTTCCACGCTCCGTTCGGAGGATAACCGCTACTTCCAGGTTCACGCCGCCCCCGTCCGTGAGGTCAACGGACCACCCCGGCACTTGATCGTCACCGTTCGCGACGTGACCCGCGAGGTCCAGCAGCAACAAAAGCTAGCAGCGATTCACCAGGCCGGCATGGAGTTGGCCGACCTGACCCCCGACGAGCTGTTGCAGATGTCGGTCGAAGATCGCATCGAGCTGCTCAAATCGAACATCCTCCACATCACTCAAGGCCTGCTGAACTTTGAGATGGTGGAGATCCGCCTCCTGGACCAGAAGACCGGCCGGCTGGAACCCTTGCTGGCCGTGGGGATGGAGCCGGAAGCCGCGCAGCGGTCGCTCTGTGCCCAGCCGCAGGGCAACGGCGTGACCGGCTTCGTGGCCGCCACGGGGAAGAGTTACCTCTGTGAAGACACGACCGAGGATCCACTCTACCTGGAAGGGGCCCGCGGGGCGAAGAGCTCGCTGACGGTTCCGCTGACGCTCCACGACGAAGTGATCGGCACCTTCAACGTCGAGAGCGCCGAGCCGCGGGCGTTCACCGAAAGCGACCTCCAGTTCCTGGAAATTTTCACCCGCGACGTAGCCGTGGCGCTGAACACGTTGGAACTGCTGCAAGCCGAGAAGGCCAGCGCGGCGGCGGCCAGCGTCGAGGCAATCCACAGCGCCGTGGCCTTACCGGTCGACGAGATCCTCAACGACGCGGTCAACGTGATGGAGCGGTACATCGGCCACGAGCCGGAAGTCGTCGAGCGTCTCCAGCGGATCTTGCGCAACGCACGCGACATCAAGCAGGTGATCCAGAAGGTGGGGCAGAAGATGACGCCGGCCCAGGCCCATCCGGCCCCGCCGCAACCCGAGCGGCCCGCCCTACATAGCCGCCGTGTGCTGCTGGTCGACGAAGACACCGCGGTCCGCAGCGCGGCCCACGCGCTGTTGGAGCGGTACGGCTGCGTCGTCGAGACGGCTCCCGACGGCGAGCAGGCCATGTTCATGGTCCGCAACAGCGGCGGCTACGACGTGGTGATCGCCGACATCCGCTTGCCCGACATGTCGGGCTTCCAGTTCATGCAGAAGCTGCAGCAAGTGGTGGATGTCGAGCCGCTGCCGCTAATCCTCATGACGGGCTTCGGTTACGATCCGGACCACTCGATCGTCAAGGCCCGCCAGGCCGGGCTCCAGGCCATCTTGTACAAGCCGTTCCGCCTGGACCAACTGCTCAACACGGTGGAGCAGGTCGTCACCTCCTTAGGCCCTGTCGGACAGCACTGAGCTCGTGGGATTCATGGTCCTCTTGTTCTTGGTGGCGCTCGTCGGACACACCTTTCTGTGGGTCACGACGATTAACCGCCTCCACGGGTCGCGCGTCGAAGGCCGCTGGCGCGACGCGGTAACGGTCCTTGCGTTCGCCTGTCTCGTGTTGATCCCGGTAGGCTACGCGCTGGGGCTGGCCCGTTGGGATTGGCGACTGACGGGTCCCGAAGGTCTTGCGATGCCCTGGCCGGCGACCGCCTACCTGGGGCTCTCCTGTGTCGGCGCCGCGGTGGCCGTGGTCGGTTGGGGGCGGCACCACGTGCTCCACCAGCCCCCGGACGGGCTTCGCTACCATCGCACGCGCGTGATCGACGTCGCCGAGCCGGCCCGGCCAGCCGTTGCGGACGACAAGCATCATTTTCTCGTGCGGCTGCCGGGAAACGAGATTCTCCAGCTCGACCTGGCCGAACGCGGCATCGACGTGCCCCGGCTGCCGAAGGCCCTCGATCGGCTGTCGATCGCGCACCTTTCCGACTTCCACTTCACCGGCCGAATCGGCAAGAGCTATTTCCAGGAAGTCGTCCGGCTGACGAACGAATTGAACCCTGATCTGATCCTGATCACCGGCGACCTCGTGGACCGACCGGCGTATATCGACTGGGTCCCGGAGACGTTCGGCCGGTTGACGAGCCGCTTCGGCACGTACTTCGTCCTCGGCAACCACGACCTGCAGGTCGATCACCGCCGGTTACGTCAAGTGCTCACCGATTCGGGGCTCGTCGACTTGGGCGGACGGTGGTGCGAGATCGAGATTCACGGCGAGCGGATTCTCCTAGCGGGCAATGAACTCCCCTGGTTCAAACCGGCGGCCGATCTCGCGCAGCTGCCGATGCCTGCGGAGGGCGGCCCGCTGCGCATTGCCCTGGCCCACAGCCCCGATCAGCTCCGCTGGGCCCAAGCCCACGGCATCGATCTCCTCTTGGCCGGCCATACACACGGCGGCCAGATCCGCATCCCGTTGATCGGCCCGATCTTCTCGCCGTGTCGTCACGGGGTGAAGTATGCCTGGGGGCTCTACGACGCCCCGCCGACGCTCTTGCACGTCACCCGTGGCGTCTCGGGCCAGTTTCCCGTGCGCATGAACTGCCCACCGGAACTCGTCCACCTCGTGCTGCGCGTGCCGTGGCAGCAGAGCGATCCCCAGGACGCCGGTTCCCCCGCGGTCCTGCGCTAGGGTGAAGAACTCACCCGGTCTCCTGGTGGGTTGACGAACAGAACCGGTAATCAAGTGGAATCCGGCACCCTACTGGACTCCCCCGCCCACACGCGGTATATTGCGGTCTCTTCTCACATACGTTGTCAATTCCAAGGGCAGGCCATGGCAACAATCACCGTGTCTCGCGG
>JBDKTH010000887.1:0-5506 GCA_039680305.1 Thermoguttaceae bacterium
GGAAGCCACCGGGGAAAGCTCGTACCTGGCCATTCGCGACGGCGACCGGTCGATGGGCGTGATCCTCCGCCAGTCGCGGCGCGACGTCCAGGTGGGCGGCCGGATCGGCGTGCGGTTGATGATGCACAGTTGTGCTCCCGGCAAGGTCCTTCTGGCCCATGCCGAGCCGTCGCTCGTCGAGCATCTCGTCGAGGCAGGGCTCACGCGGCACACGGACCGGACGATTTGCGACCCGGCCAGGCTGCGCGAGCATCTGGAAGAAATCGTGCGCCAAGGCTATGCCACCGACAACGAGGAGTATCTCCGGGGCATGCTCTGCCTGGCCGCTCCGGTGTTCGACTACACGGGCCGCGTCGTGGCGTCGGTCGGGATCACCACGCTGACGATGTATCACACGTACGAGTCGATGCTGGAAGCCTGCGCCGGTCTGGTCATCGCGACAGGCCGCAAGATTTCCCGCACCTTAGGCCACCTCGGGTCGCTCGGCTCGCACGCCGGGGTGCCTGTGGAAAAGGATGTTTTGAAGACAACAGGTTAGTATTGCATCGCTGGGTTTGTTCTCAAAAGGGACTCACCGCAGAGGTCGCGGAGGAACGCAGAGGAAAGAAAGAGAGAGAAGCAAGTCGTTCTTCCCATCCCTCTGCGATCCTCGGCGTCCTCTGCGGTGAGCAACTCTCGTTCCGCGAGAAGACGTAACGGTGTGGTGAATACAAGTTACTTTCCGTTAGCCGCGACGGAGGATCGGAGATCATGAGATCGCCTCGCTCCCACTGGTTGGTGCTGATCGTTGTGTCGGCGTTTTTTTCCGGCCTGGGGCATTCGCTGGGCGTCGGAGCGGAGCCGCTGCGGGAAACGACCGTTGCGATCGATGGCAAGTCGCTGCTGCCGATGCACGGCACCACGGCCGGCTTCTGGCTGTACGCCGGAGACGAAGGAGCCCAGCTTGCCCTGATGGGGCACCCGCCGCGTCGCGCCGTGGCGACTTGCGACCAGGGACGCCGGATCACGATCCGCGTTCCCATCGGTCCGAGGGCCGAACCGGGGCAGATCGCCGTTCGGGCCATCCCCATGGACGCAACGGCCGGGCAACTCACGTTGCGTCTGGAGTCGGGCGAGCCCGTGTCGATGGAGGTCCGCGGTCGGGAGGCGGCTACGGTCCGCTTGAATGTGGGACCGTTGGCCAAGGCGGCCGAATTGTCGATCGACATCGCATCACCGCATGGCCCCATGTCCCTCGGGCTTGACGGGCTGGAACTGATCCAGGGCAAGTCGCCGGTCGCGTTGGCCTGGCAGCCGCAATGCGCGGCCTATCCCCAGACCGATGCGGTGGCCTGTTCCCCCGCCTTGCGACCGGCGATCGAGCAAGCCCTGATCGAGTGGGACTGGCGCATGCAGGACGGGATCGGCACGCCGCGCGAGTCGCGCAGCTATGCCCAAGCGGTTGCGGCGATCTTGGCCCGCGGCTCGCGGCTGTTGGACGATCTGGCGGCTCAGGGCGTGAAGCTGGACAAGCGGAAAACTGCCTGGGAAACGCTGAGAAGTCGCTGCGAGTCGCTCAAGCAGGATCCTGTAGCGACCGAGGCGGCCTGGGAGGCCTTATGGCTCGAGGTCCATCGCCTGCGGCGCGAGATCGCGCTGGCCAATCCGCTGGCCGACGTCGGTCCGCTGGTGTTCGCCAAGCACGTTCCCTCCACGATGTCGCATCAGCTGACGCAATACTACGGCACCCTGGCGCGGCCGGGCGGAGGGCTGTTCGTGTTGGCCAAGCCGGGCCAGTCGATGGGCGTGCGACGCCTGGGCAGTTCGCTACCCGAGGGAAGTACCATGCACCCCGAGGTATCGTTCGACGGGAAACGCATCTATTTCGCCCTCTGCGAGTGCACGGATGCGCCGACGATGCGAGTCGACCCGGCCACGCTTGGGCGGTACTATCATCTCTATTCGATCAACGCCGACGGCACCGACGCCAAGCGGCTGACCGACGGGGCCTACGACGATTTCTCGCCCAAATGCCTGCCCAGCGGGAAGCTCCTGTTCATCTCCACGCGGCGCGGCGGGTTCCATCGCTGCGGGCGCGGGCCCTGCAATGTCTATACGCTGGCCCTGGCCGAGGCCGACGGCTCGAACCCCCATCCGATTTCGTTCCACGAGACCCAGGAATGGGACCCGAGCGTGCTCAACGACGGACGCGTGATCTACACGCGTTGGGATTACGTGGACCGCAACGCGGTCTTCTACCAGCAACTCTGGTCGGCCTGGCAGGACGGCACCAATGTGCGGATCTACTACGGCAACAATACCTACAATCCGGTCGGCACGTGGGAAGCCCGGGCGGTTCCCGGGTCGAACAAGGTGATGGCCACGGCCGCACCGCATCACGGGATGACGGCCGGTTCGGTCGTCCTCGTCGACGTGACTCGCGGGGTCGACGGTTCCGAGCCGATCACGCGGCTCACGCCCGACGCGTTGTTCCCCGAGGCCGAATCGGGGCTGGCTCACGGCAATACGGTCGACAAGCCGACGCGGTTCGACGACCCGTTGCCCAAGACTTGGGGGCCCCAGCCGCAGTCGCAAGCCACGCGCCTGGGCACGATTCCCGAGGAGGAACGCCGCTGGCCGGGCCATTGCTACCGTTCCCCCTATCCGCTTTCCGAGAAGTATTTTCTGGCGGCCTACAGCTATGACCGGCTCCGCGGCGAACCGGGAGTGAATCGGCCCAATATGTTCGGGCTGTACTGGTGCGACGCCTTTGGCAACAAGGAACTTCTGTATCGCGACCCGAACATTTCGAGCCAGTGGCCCGTGCCGCTCCGGCCGCGCACGACGCCGCCGGTTCGGCAGATGACGTCGCAGTGGGCGGGCAGCACGTCCGAGCGGCCCGAAGGGACGTTCTTCCTGAACAACGTCTACGAAAGCTGGCCCAAGCTGCCGGAGGTTGAGATTCGTCAGCTTCGGATCGTGCAGGTGCTGCCGAAGACCACGCCGCACGCGAACACCCCACGGGTCGGAGCGGCCAACGCCTCGCCCGGCAAGCAGGTCTTGGGAACCGTGCCGGTTGAACGCGACGGATCGGCCTATTTCCGCGTGCCGGCCCGCACGCCGGTCATGTTCCAGGCCCTCGATGCTCGCGGCCGCGCCGTGCAGACCATGCGGTCGCTCACCTATCTGCAACCGGGCGAGGAGGTTTCGTGCGTGGGGTGCCATGAATCGCGCACAAGTGCCCCGATCGAACGGAGCGGCGCGATGGCGATCACGCGTCAGCCCTCGACGATCACGCCCGGCCCCGACGGATCGTGCCCGCTGAGCTATCCGCTGCTGGTGCAGCCGGTGCTCGACCGTCAGTGCGTGCGCTGCCACAGCCCGGAAAAGCCCGAGGGGAAGGTCGTCTTGACCGGCCAGCCGGCAGGCGAGTTCAGCCGTTCGTACAACGCGCTGGTTCCCTTGGTCGTCTACTCGGCCTGGGGCAATGCGCAGAACAACCACGAGCCTTTGACGATGCCCGATCGCTTCGGCTCCCGGGGGAGTCGCCTGACGACGCTCCTCGACCGGGGCCATTACGACGTGAAGCTGTCGTCGGAGGAGTGGGATCGACTTGTCACCTGGATGGACGCGAACGCGTTGTTCTACGGCACCTTTAATACTGCAAACCAGGCCAAGCAGCTCCGCGGCGAGCGGATCGCCGGTCCGGATCTCGAATAAGGAGGAAACGGGGACGATGACCCTGCGGCGTCTGGGACAGTCCGATCTGTGCGTCTCGTCGGTGGCCTTGGGCTGTTGGCCGCTGGCGGGAATCACCAGCGGCGCGATCACCGAGGAGGCCGCGGTGGCCGTGATCGACGCGGCCCTCGACGCCGGGGTGAATCATCTCGATACGGCGTACGCTTACGGACGTTCGGGCGAAAGCGAACGGCTCATCGCCCGAGCAATCCGCCCGCGGCGCGAGCGGGTCGTGCTGGCCACGAAGGTGGGCGTCTACTGGGACGAGGACGGCGCGCTCCGGCGAACCGGCCGGCCCGCGCTCCTGCGAGGGCATTTCGAGGAAAGCCTGCTGCGTCTGGAAGTCGAGGCGGTCGATCTCGTCTACTTCCACGCCCCGGCCGACGACGCTCCCCTGGCCGAGTCGGCCGGCCTGTTTCGTGAGCTATTGGTCGAGGGGAAGACGCGAGCCGTGGGCGTGTCGAACCTTTCCGTGGAACAGATCGAAACCTTTGCGGCCGAGTGTCCCGTGGCGGCCTGCCAGGTGCGTTACAACCGCTTGCAGCGCGAGATCGAAGCCGACATCCTCCCTTGGTGCCGCACGCACCAGGTGAGCGTGGTGGCCTACGAGCCGCTGGCGATGGGCCTGTTGACGGGGAAGTATGCCTGCGACCATCGGTTTGCCGAGGACGACTGGCGCCGCCGGTCGCCGCTATTCACCGGCGAGACGTGGACAAGAAACCTTGCCGAGGTCGAGCAATTGCGCTCGATCGCGAAGACCTTTGGATGTTCGGTGGCGCAGTTGGCCGTGGGATGGGCGATTGCGCAGCCTGGGGTGGCGGTCGCGTTGTGCGGCGCCAAGCGGCCCGAGCAGATTCGTGAAACGGCCGAGGCCATGCGCCTTGCCGAGCGTTTGCGGGACCTGTGCTGAGTCCCGCGTGAACTGGGGCATTCCACGTTCAGAGCCGGGCCGTGTCGGCCCGCTGCCCAATACACTCCTTTTGTCGCCCAAATCCAGGGAGAAACCATGCGCCAAACGCTCCTTCCATCGGTCATCGCACTCCTCGCCTTGGGACTAGCCACCGCGCACGCCGCCGACACGCCCTGGCAGAAGCCGGTGGATGTCGAGTTCACCGCCCGTTGCGATGGTTCGACGCAGCGGTACGTCGTCATGCTCCCAACCGGCTTTGATGCAACGAAACCGGTAGACCTTATGGTCGCCCTTCACGGCCATGGGAGCGATCGTTGGCAGTTTGTCCAGAACGGGCGGGATGAGTGTCGCGGGATGCGCGACGCCGCGGCTCGCTTCGGCATGCTCTTCGTGTCGCCCGATTATCGTGCCAAAACCTCCTGGATGGGGCCGGCGGCCGAGGCCGATCTGCTCCAGATCCTCGACGAGCTTCACGAAAAGTATCCGATCCGGTATACGATCCTCGGCGGCGGCTCGATGGGCGCCTGCTCCGCGTTGACGTTCGCCGCCCTGCATCCGGATCGGGTCGACGGGGTGGCCGCGCTCAACGGCATGGCCAATCATGTCCAGTACCAGGGATTCCAGGACGCGATCGCACAGTCGTTCGGCGGCACGAAAGCGGCGGTTCCGGACGAGTATCGCCGGCGAAGCGCTGAGTTGAACTCCGGCGGGCTGACGATGCCGATGGCCGCCACCGTGGGCGGACGCGACAAGAGCGTTCCGCCGGAAAGCGTGCGGCGGCTGTTCCGCACGCTCGCCGACCAGGGGCGTCCCGTGTGCCTGATCGATCGGCCCGAGGGCGGACACGCGACGGACTATGCCGACACCACGGCAGCCATG
>JBDKTH010000441.1:0-2889 GCA_039680305.1 Thermoguttaceae bacterium
TGACGCCGGCCGTTTCCCAAGACGATGATCGTTGAAGCCCCTTTGGACATCTCCTGCCCCCGATGGCCCGCAATTGCCTGTCTCATGGTCGAATCGGGGGTGCGCGGAGCGGCCCAGACTCGCCCCCCGATGATAAACGGATGACCGGGGCGGATCAAGACCCCTCAGGCGCGGAATCGCAATGGGGTGATGTATGGTGGGCGGGGCCTGGCGCGGATCGACCGACCGGGCACCGATATGTGCCATCACTTGACCGTAGGACGACGAAAAAACGTGTTCGCGGTCTGCTGATGGGCGAGAAAGACTGGAAATTGGGCCAGCCGATCCGCTATGCTCAGACCTGGAGGCCCAAAACCTCACGACGCTGCCTGATCCTTGACAATTCGACTGGCGATGTGGCTGCTCCGGGGCTACGGGCTCGGCTCGTAGGATGTGGCAACGCAGGTTGTCCGTTGACCGTGAAATGGCGCGTGGGGAGGGAGGCTTTTGCGACGTAACCCGAATGAGGTGCTAGGTCGTTGTGTTTGTAAGTGCCTACGAACAAAAGTTTTGCGACGCTGTGCAACACTCGCGATCCTTGAACCAAACAAAGAAGCGGCGTGAACGAAAGAACGGGTATTATACTTGGGAGGGGTGAGGTGTGTTCATTCGGCCAATTTTCTGAAAACTCATTCCAGGCTGCTTTACACCCCTCTTGCGGTCTGGATATGATGGGGGCGCTCTTGCGACCTGACGTTCGTCAGATGGCCACGATTCTTTCGGCCCGGAACAAAGAGGAGAGGTGCGATGAAACTGGCAGGGTGTTTTGTCGTGATTCTTGGGGGGATGGTTGTCTCGGCTTCGTTGGCGGCGGCTGAACCGCAGACGGAAGCCTGGCCCGTGGACACGCCGCAGGTGCCGGTCCGGATCCGCACGCTGCTTGAGGACCGCAACTATCCGGCGGCAGTCAAGGCGATCGACGAGGCGGCGCTGGCCAAAGAAGCTCCCCTGGATTACCTGGCGTATCTCAAGGGCTGGGCGTTGTACCTGGCTAAGCGGTACGACGTGGCCGTGGCGGCGTTGGACCTGGTGGACCAAGAGCATCCCAAGAGCCGTTGGGCACGCCGGGCGCGGTTTGCCAAGGGGATGGCTCTGGCACGCAAGGGCGACTTCCGCCGTGCCGAGCTGATCTTCCGCGCCGAGGCGGAGTCGCTGCTCTCGGCGGAACGACGCCATGAGTTGGCCTCGATCTACTTGGAGTTTGCCGACGCCCAGTTTAAACCCAAACGCGAGGGCCAGAAGCCCGACTACGAAAAGGCCCTGGAGTTCTACTCCCAGGCGTTGGAGGTGGGACCGAAGCCCGAGAAGCGGACCGAGGTCGAACTGCTCGTGGCCCAGTGCCATCAGAATGCGGGCCGTGCGGCAGAGGCGGCCAAGCTCTACGCGAAGTTCAGCAGCGATCATCCGATCGGCCCCTGGGATCTCGAAGCCCGCTATCGCCTGGGTGAGTGCCACTTGAAGGAGGGCAACTTGAAGGAAGCTCGCCGCGTGTGGCAGGACCTGCTGGCGAAGCATCTTGACGCCCGCTCGGAGCGGATTCCTGAAGCGCTCTACCAGGTGGCCAGGACATGGCGGATTCCTGAGCCGCAAAACGATGAGGGACTGAGCCTGGGCGTGGCGGCCTTGGACGCCTTTTGCGAGCGGTTCCCCACGCACAAGTTGGCCAGCCAGGCCCACCTCGAACGGGCCAAGAGCTACGTGCATCAAGGACGCCACGAGGATGCGGCGGCCGGGCTGAAGCGGTTCTTGGATGACGCACGTTATCGCGATCGCAAGGAGCTTCCCGAGGCGTGGCACTTGTTGGGCACCTGTTACCGTGCGCAGAAGAGATTTACCGAGGCCCTGGCCGTCTGGCGCGAGTACCTGACGAAGTTCCCGACCCACGAGGCCTGGAACACGGTCCAGAAGGAGACGGTCGACACGGAGTACGCGATGGGCTTGGAGCAGTACAAGGCCAAGCAGTACGACGCGACGGTGAAGCTGTTGACCGCCTTTTTGGCCAAGTATCCGCTCGACGCCCGCAACCAGGGAATCTTGTTCTTGTTCGGTCAGATCCAGGCCGAGCAGAAGAAATACGACGCGGCGATCGCCGAGTGGAGCCGCCTGGTGAGCAAGCATCCCGACACGGCCGAGGCGTCGCATGCCCGGCTGCGAATCGCGGCGACGTTGGAACAGGGGCTCGGCAAGCTCGACGAAGCCGTGGATGCGTACCGCAAGCTGACCGATGGGCCGACCGCCGATGAGGCCCAGAAGAACCTTGCCCGGCTGACCGAAGCCTCGCTGGCGATTGCGACCGACCGCGTGTTCCGCTCTGACGAAACGCCCCGGCTCCGGCTCACCACGCGGAATATCGAATCGGTCACCGTCCGGGTGTACAAGGTCGACATGGAGACTTACTTCCGCAAGATGCACCGGATCGGCGGGATCGAACAACTCGACATCTCCCTGATCGATCCCGATCGGACGTTCGAGTTCACGGTGCCGAACTATGCAAAGTACCGGCAGACCGAGAGCCAGATCGAGGTGCCGCTGCCCGGCGGGGGACATTCCGGCGTGATGGCCGTGACCGTGAGCAGCAAGACGCTTGAGGCCACAGCCTTGCTGATCGAGAGCGACCTGGACGTCGTTCTCAAGGCCTCGCGCGACGAGGTGTTTGTGTTGGCTGAGAACATGCGTACCGGCAAGCCATGGCCCGGCGTTCGGCTTCTGATTTCCGACGGCAGGAAGATCGTCGCCGAGACAACGACCGATGCGCAGGGGATCGGTCGCAAGGCCGTTGAGGCGATCCGCACGGCGGCCGACGTACGCGTGTTCGCCATGGCCGACGGCAACGTAGCCTCCAACGAGTCG
>JBDKTH010000604.1:0-1740 GCA_039680305.1 Thermoguttaceae bacterium
TCGCCCGGCGTGATGGAGTCATCGTGGAGACGGTCCGCTCGCCGGAGCAGTTGTACGTGAACGGCCGGCAGGTCGTCGACGGCGCTGAGGCGATCGAGCCAACGGTACAGAAGTTCGAGCCGCTCGGGGGCCGGCAATTCAAGCTGACGCTCCGCTGGCAGGCCGACTCGCCCATCCCGGCCGGCTGGTGCCCGTTTGTCCACTTCTGCGACGACGACGGGGAGATCGTCTTCCAAGGCAGCCAACAGCCGGGCATCTTTGAAAAGCCCCAGCAGGGCACGCTCGACTTCCCCGTCGTCTGCACGGTGCCCGGCGAGATTCCCGCGGGCCGGAAACTGGAGCTGCGCGTGGGCCTCTACCGTCGTGAGGGCGGGTCTCGGCTGTCGCTCTCCGGCCAGGACGATGGTACGCGGCGAATCCGCCTCGGCCAGATCCAGTTAGAGGGATCGGGCAACCAAGTCAGTCGGATCAACTGGACCAAGCTTCCGCCCCACATCGACCCGTACCTCGCTCGGCAGAATCCCCAGGCCAAGCCGATCGACTTCGGGCCGATCACGACCAGCGGTGCCTGCCGCTTGACGGCCAAGGACAACGCCTTGGTGCTCACGCCCCTGCCCAGCAACGGGAAGGCGAAGTTCGAAGTCCGCCTCCGCTGGGATACGCTCCCCTGGACGTTGGCCAAGCCGGCGACGGTCGAGGCCGTGGCCGAGGACGGCAGCGTGCTTGGGCGACAAGCGGTGCGCAGCGAGGGTGGCGTGATCGTGCTCACCTGCGAACCCAAGGCGTTCTGCTACCGGTTTGTCGGGCAGTAAAAGGCCGAATCTTCCAAAACGCGACATGGGGCAATGAGAAGAGGGTTCAGGGTTCAGGAATCTGGAGGAGACGTTCGCGTGCCCCTTCACCCTTTGAATCCCGACTCCTGCTCCTCAACTCCCGAACCCCGAACCCTGAACCCAAAAACCGGGCCCCCATGAAGCCGCCTTCGATCCCCGTCCTCTTGTTGCTCGTCTGTCTCGGTGGCGTCGCATGGGCGAATGCCCCGTCCAAAGAGACGCGAACCACGCCATTGGAAGGCGTCGGGGCGGAAATCGAGAGCTTCGGCGCGTGCGAGGTCGACACGTTTCGACCGGGGACCGTTCTGTACACGGATCGCTCCTACACGGTTCGCGAGTGCCCCGACTATCTCCAGGGGAAACCGTTCCTGCGGAGCAGCATCGACTGGGTCGATTTCCGCACGAGCGCCGCGGGCGTGCTGACCCTCTTGACCCCGGAGCCGGGACACCCCAGGGCGTGCAGCCTCTACGATCAACTCGAAGGGCGCGGCTTCGTCCGCCTCGTTCGGCCCGAACCGTTCCAATTGTTCGGCAATCAACCCTTCGATCGGGTCCGCGTCTATCAGAAGCAGGTGAAGCCGGGCGAACGTTTTCGGCTGGGGAAATGGGCCGTCGCGGTCGGATTCAGCAAGGCCACCCCGATGGTCGAACGCCGGAAGCCGTGGAGCGAGAACGACGGCGAGTTGCTCTACAACGGCATCCGGTTGCCCCAAGAGTGGCCGCCGCTGGACGTCAACCCTCGCGACACCGAGCCGATTGTCGTGCCGTATCTCAAGTCGCCCCCGGCGGTGATTCCGATCGACACGGGCCGGCAGCTATTCGTCGACGATTTCCTTGTCGAAAAGACCGATCTCGAACGCCGGTTCCACAAGCCGACAAAGTACGAGAGCAACCCGATCCTCAAACC
>JBDKTH010000682.1:0-14657 GCA_039680305.1 Thermoguttaceae bacterium
CCCTCAAACGAGCGATCGTGTCCCCGCTTACCAACGAAGGGACGTCGGCAGAACGGCTCATGGACGCCTACGAGGGATTGTCGGCGGCATTGCGACAGCCACGAGGCAGTACGGGCCAATTGGCGAAGAAAGCCAGGCGGCTCGAAAGAGATCTGAATCGTTACGCTTCCGAGAGAGGCCTGAGCACGATCATGGCCATTGCCCTGATGGACGAGCCGGCGGTCCATTACTGGACGACGCGAGTGTTGGGATTGGCGGCGGAACCAGGAAACCGCATGAGGTCGTCGAGCGGCGGCCGACCGTGGATTGTCGATGAATAAGCCGTGTCGATCAGTCCAGCAGCCCGTCGAGTTCCTCTCGCAGTCGCCGCAGAACGCGGTACTTGGCCTGACGCACCGCGCCTTTGGCCATCCCCAGCTCGACGCCGACCTCGGCAGCCATACGGCCTTCGACCGCGGTCAGCCAGAAGGCTCTCCAGGTCCGGTCTTCAAACTCCGCGCGGATCAGCTCGATAGCACGACGCTCGGCCACGCCGAGCAAGCTGTCCCCTACTCGCCACACCGCCTCCTTCCTTCGTCCCAAGTCTTTCCCGAATCCCGCCGTGTCAAATCGTGTTGAAATTGGGCCAGCCGTTGTGCTAGGCTGATTCCTGGCAGCCGAAAAGGCGAGCCGCTTGGATCTTTGGCAATTGACGCTTTCGAGGAATTACCCTCGCGCTCGGCGTACGGCCGTCAGGCCCGACCCAAGCACTGAGGGACGGCTGCGCGCATGACTCGTGCTCCTTGCAGAGCACGGGATAGGGGCTTCCGGACCATGGAAACCATGCGGGGGGAGGTAAGCATAGGTGGTACGGATTAGTCCACATTAAGTAGACACCAGTGAATTATGCAACACCTCCCCACTTTCGTGTTAGTTGACTTGCGTCTTTTCGCATAGATGTAACTACCGTGATAGAAGTCACTTATGAATGTGCGCCGCGACGCACAATTTGCATCGCAACACGTGAGGCTTTCCACATTTCTCTCCCTTAACCTGGGGGCGATCCGCGGAGTGCCGGCTGGCTGCGGAGGCGGTTTGCAGGATCATTCCCCCAGCTAGAACAAGAGAGTCCGTCGTTGGTTGTGATCACCCAACGTCGAAGGCTCAACGGATTCTCTCGTTCTAGTAGCCCAATTCTCCAAATTATTCCTGGACGGAGCCTATGGGCAGATCGAACTGAGAAGCCTCAGGAAACGCGGCGGCCCGGTGCCACGACTCGACGAACCGGCAGGTGCGGCCATCAGAGCGGACGGCCATATAGTATGCTTCACGTGGAGAACTCTCTCCCGGTGATTCCGCCAGCCTGAGGGGAGCCACGCTTGTTAGCGAAGTCATTCTGGGCTCTGCCGTTGTCGGCGTCCGCCCTTCTCGGCGCCCTTGCCGGAGTGGTGTACCTGGTCGGCTGCATCAAAGGTCGGCGGGGCGAATTCACGGCGATCGACGCACTGATCACCGTGTTGATCATGGCCGTGGTTACGGCCGTGGCCATGCCGCTGCTCAGCAAGGCCGACGATCAGGCCAAGTCCACCGCCCTGGCCGAGAATCTGCGGATCCTGCGGGAAAAGATCGAACTGTATAAGCTCGAACACGGGAGCCAGGTGCCGTTGGTCTACAAGGGGGCACTTCCGCAGTTGACCGAATCGACCAACGCCGAAGGAGTCCCCGGTCCTGCCGGCAAAGAATACCCCTTCGGCCCCTATCTACCCCACGGAATTCCCGTCAACCCGTATAGCGGTTCGTCATGCGTCGAACTGACCGAGGCGTTCCCGCCAACCAAGCAGGGAGCGGCCGGCGGCTGGCTCTACCACCAAGCCACCGGACGAATCGCCGCCGATCACGAAAGCTCGCTCGACCAGGAGCGAACTACCGCTCCGTGACGCCCAACCGCTCCAGAATCACCTCGCCGCCGGGCGTGAGTCTGCGGATCTTGTCGGCGATGACGCCACGCTCCGAAACGGTGGCCTTCTTGAGCTTCCGCAGGTAGACGCTGAGCTTCTCACTACGGTGACGACGACGTTTCAATTCCTTGCGGCGTTCAGAGCACGGCACGTGTTTGGTTCCTAACTTCTCGAGCCTATCAAACCTTGGGACAAACCATCCATCTACCAAGCAGCGTCCTGCCAGCCGCTGCAAGCCTTTGTTTTTATCATATTCCCGCTCGCCGGTCAATCAGACGCAGGGCCTGTTAACCCGAGGGAGGGGGATCGCAGACAACCGCGGCGGACCGAAACAGTAGGAGAATTATCGACTCAACTGGCACGAAAACTTGCCTTCCCCTCACGCGACGTCGGCTATGCCCGCCCCTGCAACCTGCGGAAACAACACCACCGAAGGATGGGAGGGGTAGACCTGAAGCCCAACCGACACCATCGCCTGGCAGCTCGGAGGTGGACAACCGCTGACTACCGTGCCAAGATAGCCCACATCGTTTCGCGCAAAGATCAACCCGAGTCCAGGCTGGAGGTTGGAGATGAAGACGGCCGTACGGCGCACGAGATCGGGGCGAGGCTTGGCAGCGGCACTCACGCTTGTCGGGCTCCTTTGGAACGCTTGCCCGGCGGTCGCCGCCGAGTCGGTGAAGACCAGCGACGGACTGACGGCTCAGGCCGAGGGACTCCGTCTGGAGCAAATCTCGCTCGACGGATGCCCCTTGGCGAGCGTCGGCGTTGACGTGATGGTGATCGATCCTCGGACCAAGAAGCCTGCCCGGGGGTTTGCGGTGAACGGAAAGTGGACCGCAACGCGAGACTGCCTGCGACTGGACGGCGAGGTCCGAGCGCCCGGGCAGGAAGATACGGTTGGCGATCTGGTGATTCGGGTGCGCGGAGTTGACTTGCCCCTGAGCAGCATGGAGAAAGACGTTCTGCTCTTGCCTGCCAAGCTCGTCTCGAAGCTGCCCCTGGTGAGCCTGCGGGCGGACGGACAAGATCGCCTTGCCCTAGCCGTGCCGCCGGACCGGCTGGCCGTGTTCCGCTTTTCCAAGACGACTGAGGGCGTAGAACTCCGCTATCCGTTCGGCTTCACCAACGACGCGTCAGTTGGACTCCGGATGCGAGCGCCCTTTGCGTGCGTGCTGTACCGGACCGAACCCAGATGGCATTTCCGCTCCGCGTTGAAACGCTACTACGCCCTGTTCCCGGAGCCCTTCGCTCCCTTTGTGCGCAAAGCCGGGGGCTGGTTCTTCGCGGCAGCGACCAAGGATTTGCCCAATCCACAGCACTTCTATTACCACGAGGGCGGCCCCGCCGAATGGGACGCCGACGACCAACGGGGCCTGGGGACGTACCCTTACCAGGAATCCTCCTCGTGGACCATCTCCTTGCCGGGAAGCCAGTTGCCCAAATCCTATGCCGAGGCCATGGCACGCTTCGAAGAATTGGAAAAACAGCGAACCCCCAAGGCCTGGATTCGCCAAAACGCCTTCACGCTCGACACGTCCGTCAAACGTTCCGGTAGCCGATCGCTGCTGGCCGACAGCGAGAACACCGGAGCGTGGACCGGATCGCGCCAAGCGGTCGTCTTCGACAAGCCCGTCAACGAGCCGATCGTCGTCCGAGGGTTCAGCAAGGCCGAAGGGGTCGCGGGATCACGGGACGACAGCTATGCGATCTATGTGGACGTGTGCTACGCCTCGGGCGGCTACCAGTTCGGCCAGTGCGCCACGTTTTCGACCGGCACGCACGACTGGGAGTCGAGCGAGCATGTGATCCGTCCCGCCGAACCGGTGGCCGAACTGCGGGTCTACTGCCTGTTACGCAACCACACGGGCAAAGCCTGGTTTGACGACGCTCATGTAGGCCCGGCCAACCGCGCGGAGGTGAACTGGCTGGTGAACCCGGGCTTTGAAGAGGACGAAAAACGCCCGGACCTCCAGTACGTGCGGGACAATGTGTGCGTCAACAGTCGGGGAGAATACGTGGTCTCGATCACCGACAACGTCTCGGCCGACGTGGGGCCGGCCCAACCGATGAACCTCCTGCGATTCACCCTGAACGTCGACCCGGACCTGCCCGACTCGCCTGAGAAGCCGAGCGTGGCCGCTCGCCAGTTTGCCTACTACGACCGCGTGTTCCGCGAGTTCCCCAGCGTCGATGGCTGCTACATCGACTCCGTGTCGGCCTGGTGCTACCGAGTCCTGAACTGTCGTCGCGATCAATGGTGGGCCAACGACCACCCCTTTGGCTACGATCCTAAGACTTTCCAAGTCGGCGCCCACGGGCGGTTTGCGATGACCGATTTTCTCGGGGCCCTCCAGCGGCGTTACCACCCGCAGGACAAGGCCGTGTTCACCAACATCCATGTGAACCTCGAGGCCTTTCCCCTTTATCTGGTCTCCGATGTTCCGGGGATCGAGAGCAGCCAGTTCCAGGATCCGGACGCGACGTTCTTCTATCGGGCGTGCAGCTACAAGAAGCCGGTCCTGCTGATGAACTTCATGAACTTGCACGGCCTGGACAATCGCGAGGTCGCCCAACGCTTCCATCAAAACGCCGCCCAGTGGGGCGAGCTCCCGAGCACCGGACGATTCGTGCAGGAAGCCTACCGCCTCTACGGCGACGTAATCCACGCCTGGATGCCCGCGATCCGCGAACTGGCTCAGGCGGGCTGGGAACCGATCCCCCTGGCCCACGGCGCGCCGATCGAGCGATTTCCCGCCGACGGGGCCGTCTACTTCACCGTCCGCTCGCCTGACACCGAGCCCCCACTGATCCTCCAATTCGACTCCAGCGCCCTGGACGGTTTGGGCGATGCCCCGGTCGCCATGGACGCCGTCACGCTGCGTCCGCTCCCACTCCAAAGCCAGGCCGGCGCATGGTCACTTCCCCTGATGGCGCCCAAAGGCCAGGTGACGGTGGTCCGCATCGGCTCGCGAGCTGTCCATCGTCGCTGGCTCCTTGAGCGTGCTCAGGACCACCTGATCGCCGCCGCACGGGTTCGCGGCAAGTCAAGCGAAACGCCCGACCTGGCCACTATTCGTCAAGCCCTTGCCCACGCCATCCAAGCCGACAACGAGACGTCACTCTCCCAAACCCATCGCCTGCTGGAGGCCGCCCTTCGCCAACCGCCCCCCGAGGCCACGGACCTCTTCGCCCTAAGCATCCGCCGGGAACTCGAACAGGCCCAAGCCGCCCTCACGGCCCTCGAATACCTCCGTTAAGAAAGCCAGTCGCCGCAAGCCGCCCACCCGTCAACTGGGTTCACGGCAGGGCCCGGCCTGAACCGGGAATGTATAACCGAGGGTTCTTGGGAAACGTCGAGAGGAAGGCTTCTTCGGGTAGAATGAAGGTTTTCTACTTCTACTGTCTCCGGTCACTTCCGCTGATTGGACTTTCGACGCGGTAAACGGTTGCGCGTCTTATTGTGATAGAACCGAGCAAGCTCGTTGCGCTGGAGGCGACGGGTGGATTCGCGGGCGATGCGGGCCGGGGTGTCGCACGCCCAGGCCCGGCGGATGATCCGCGCCAACTCGTCGCGCAGCGGCCGGTGCTCCCAGAGGACCATGCCCAGAAACTTCTGCAAGCCCAGGCGATGTTCGTCGTGCCGGTAGGCGATCGACTCCGCGTTCTTCCTTTCGACGTCCGAGACCAGCCCCTCCAAGTAGGTCTTCGCGTGTTCCCTCTGTTCGGCGTGACAAAGGTTCGCGATGAACGGCTGGGCAAACGCCTCCAACCGCGCCCGCATGTCGCGTAATGCCGCCGGGGTGCGATGCCCTGCGTTTTCGCGACGGCCAGGCCGCGCGGGAGACGATGATTGCCCATATTCGCGTGGGGATGCAGGAACGGCTGGAGGTCCACGACCAGATTGTGGCAGAGGCCCAGCAGTTGAGCGAGAAACTCACGCTGCCCGCCAACTTGCAAGCCGAGTTGGACCAGATCAACCGCCAGTTTTCTCCCGACGACCCGGAAGCACCCCGGCCGTCGGGACCGTGGGAGGGATAGAGTTCGGATTCGACGCGCTTGCTAGTCTTTAACCGAGGATGGGGATTGCATGACTGTTTCGGACTTCTCCCGTCGTTCGTTCCTTTGCCGGGGGACCTTGCTGGCGCTCGGCGCCACGTCGTTGGGGCATCTAGGGGAGGCGTGGGCCGACGAGGCCCCGGCGGACTTCAGCCGCGTGCCAGGCGTGGTCCTCAACCATAGTCCGGCCGCGGCGAAGAAATACGTCGGCGGGCCTTCGATCGCGATCCTCCCGGACGGCGATCTTGTGGCCTCGCACGACTGGTTTGGGCCCGGGTTCAAGAAGGGCCTGATCACCGTGTTCCGCTCGTCGGATCGGGGGCGGACGTGGCGCAAGGTGGGCGAAATCCATGGGCGATCGGAATCGGCCTCGAGCCTGTTCGTGCATGCGGGAAAGCTCTATCTGATGGGCCTCGGGCCAGCGGCCGTCGCCGTGATCCGCCGTTCCGATGATGGCGGCACGACGTGGACGTCGTCGCGCACGCCGGGCGGCTCTGGCGGGCGATGGAGGACTGGGAGGGGCCCGGCGGCGGCTGGGGCCTGGGGTTCCGCTCGCTGATGATGTCGGCGTCCCAGGACGCCGATCTCCTCCGGGCCGACGCCTGGGTGACGAGCAACCCGCTTTGTTGCGACCGCGTCTGGCTCGGCGGAAAATGGGCGGCTGGCTCGAAGGCAACGCCGTGGTTACGCCCGAGGGGCAGGTCGTCAATATCCTTCGCGTCGACTATCGGATCGGCGGCCAGGAGAAGGCGGCCGTCATCCGGGGCAGTCCGGACGGCAAGGAGAGCACCTTCGACCCGGCGACCGGTTTTGTCGACTTCCCCGGGGGCTGCAAGAAGTTTACGATCCGTCGCGATCCGCAAAGCGGGCTCTACTGGACGCTCGCCAACTACGCTCCCCAGCGACATTGGGGCTACAACCCCGAGCGGGCACGCAATACGTCGGTCCTCATGGCCTCCCGCGACCTGCGCACTTGGGAGGCCCGCTGTGCCGTGCTCTACGGGCCCGACATCGACCACCACGGCTTCCAGTACATCGACTGGCAATTCGACGGCGAAGACCTCGTGGCGGCCTCGCGCACGGGCTACGACGACGGGCTCGGCGGCGCGGATAACCAGCACAACGCCAACTTCCTGACGTTCCACCGCATCGCCGGATTCCGCCGCTTGCGTCCGGAAGACTCGGTCGCGTCCTGGCTGGCCGAAGACCTGAAGGCCTACAACGCGCAGCTGGCGCAAAGGAAGGCCTCGTAATCAAGGGTGACTGAAACGAACAAACGACAGGAGGGTGTCCCGTGTCAACTCTCAGACGAAAGGCCGGTTTTCTCGTCTTGACTCTCTCGCTCCTCGTCTCGCCCCTTGGTTGCCATCGGGGGCCGACAAGGCCGGAGGATCTTCCGGAACTCACCCCGTGCACCCTGACCATCATGTATAAGGGTTCGCCCTTGAGCGACGCCACGGTGACGCTCGTTCCGAAGAGCGGAAACTGGGTCGGGGTCGGGCAAACCGACTCGGGGGGCCAAGCGGTCATTCAGACCAACGGGCGCTACGCCGGCGTGCCGGCCGGCTCCTACGCGGTCACCGTGACGAAAGGCGGACCGACCAGCCAACTGCCGCCGGATCCGAAGACTCCCGAAGAGGATCAGGCCTACCGCGAGGCGATGAAAGCTGCCAAGTCCGCACGACTCTTGGTGCCCATGAAGTACACGAAGACGGAAACCTCCCGCCTGACCGTGAAGGTGTCAGACGATCCCGTCAGCGAAACCCTGGAACTGACCGACTGATTCTCAGCATGCGCGATCAGTAGTCAACGATGGCTGCGGATGGTTTCATATCATTCTTCCGAGGCTCTTTTTGCGTGCACAAGGAGAAACGTCATGTTCAGAAATCGAGTTGCGAACCCCGTCCACGACGCGATGCCGAAAACGAGTGGCACGAGCGGGTTCACTCTTGTGGAACTCCTGGTCGTGATCGCCATCATTGGGATTCTGATCGCCCTGCTGCTCCCGGCGGTCCAGGCGGCGCGGGAGGCGGCCCGTCGCTCCTCGTGCACCAACAACATGAAACAGATCGGCCTGGCCCTGCACAACTACCACGACACCTACGAGGCCTTTCCCGCGATCAAGGGCGGACCAGATGTCGCGGGCACCGATGTCGGAACGCAACTCCGCCTCGGCCCCTATCCACGCATCTGTGCCTTCCTCGAGCAGAAGCCGATTTTCGAGCAGGCGATGAAGACGCCGCCGGTCACCTACTCCTACAACAATCCCGTTCGCACCTACCAGATCGCCACGCTGATGTGCCCGAGCGATATCACCTCCGGCGCGCTGGCCGGTTCGTTGGGGAAGTTGAATTACGCCTTCTGTCTCGGCGACAACCGGATCAACCAGGACCACGCCAGCAGCGTCTATCGAGCCTCGCGGGGCGTCTTTGGCATTCTGACGTGGCCGCGCTTCGCCGACATCATCGATGGAACCAGTAATACCATTGCGCTGGCCGAGTACGTCCGTCCGGGATCGCATGGGGATTTCGGCGATATCGTGAACTTGAACAGCAGTTTCACCCTGTCGCAGTGCGTTGCGGCCTACGACCGCGCCGCCCGAAAATACACCGGCAGCAGTTTTGCCGCCGACCGCGGTTGGGAATGGGCCGATGCCCATCCCTATTTCACGGCCTTCCAGACGATCCTGCCGCCCAATTCGCCGAGCTGCTCGACCACTAGCGGCTGGGCGGCGTTCGTCGGTACGCAATTTGGCGTCTTTTCGGCCAGCAGTCGCCACCCGGGCGGCGCGAACGTCGTGCTCGCCGATGCCTCGGTCCGGTTCATCTCCGAGACGATTGAGGCCGGTTCGCTGGCCGCGACCATGCCCACGCCGACCGACTCCGGAAAATCACCATTTGGCGTCTGGGGCGCGCTGGGCACCAAATCCGGCGGCGAGGCCGTGGCCATCCCCTGATGCGACAATGCTCGGTTCAGCCCGGTCGCTTGCGACCGGAGGACCTCACCGCGGCCGGAACGACAAGGCCCGGCCGGGGTTGTACTCGGTGAACATGGCGATCTGCTCGACACCCAAGCCGGCCTTGCGGAGTTTCACCAAAAAAACCTTGGCCAGGTAGTCCATCCCCGGGCCGCCGCCATAGGAACGCCACATGCTCCGCAGCCCCATGTCCATGCCCAGCAGGATCCGCGAAACGTGGCCGTGTTCGGCCAGGTGACGGATCATCGCCACGATCGTCGAGTCGGGCTGGTGTTTGACCCGCGCGATCCCGTCGAAAATCAGATAGGCCCCCGTGTGCGCCACTTCGTCGTGGAGGTAGGGGTCCGGGTTTTGATCGAGATGGCTGATCAGCAGGGCCGACGGGTCCACGCCGAGCTTCCCGAACAGCTCGATCTGCTCCACCGCGCACGTGCCGTACTCGGTATGGGTGATGATCGGCGCCCCGGTTTCCTCATGGACGGCGGCCACGGCCTCGGCAACCTTCTGGGCATGGCCGTCGATCCGGTGGTAGTCGCTGGCAAACTTGAGCGCCCCGGCGCGGATGTCGGTCGTGCGCACATTCCCCTTCAGGTCGTACTCGCACATCCCCGTGGTGATCTCCGCGATCATGCGCTGGGCCAACTGGTCGGCCGTCTCATGGAAGCGAAAATGGTCGGGCTCATAGTAGACAGCTTGGTGGAAGCCGGTCACGGCGACAATATTGACGCCCGAGCGTTCCGCCGCCATCCGCTGGAGCGTCGGCGCCCGTTCGGGGCCGATCGGCTGGCAGTCGACCACCGTCCGGCCGCCGACCGCATAGAAGTCGCTCAGTTCGGCCGTGGTCTTGTCCACGTCGTCCAACAGAAACTCGCCGTTGACCCGGGCACTCGGCCCTGGCAGCGTGAAGGTATGCTCGTGGGAGTGGGCGAACCCCACGTCTTGCGGCAGAATGTCGCCACGAACCGTCCGAACAAAGGTGGCATTGACTGGCGGTGTGGTGCTCATTGAGTCGCAGTCTCCTATGATTTAGCGTCTCCTAGCGAAGAATCGACCAGGCGGTCTAGCGTCTCCTCCTCCAGTACGGACAGATAGCCCACCTGCAGGGTTCGCGCCGAACGATCAGGCGTCCATTGTAATCGCTCGACCGCCCGCTGCCCAGCTACCCCCGCGGGCCCGAACCAAGGACAGCGTCTCCCGCTCCGGCGGGGAGCTGGGCGGTGGATTCTGATTGATTGGACAGGAGCGCCTACCAACCGGGGCGGACGCAAACCCGAAGAAAGAGATCGCCGGCCACGGGCGATCCAGGAAGCGAGATCCCCGCGCCTCGCAGTTGAAGGACCGAGCCATTGCGCATGCCCGGCGGAAGGTCAGCTTCCAGCGGGCGCTGCCGTTGGACGAAGCCGCTCCCGTAACACGCGGGGCAACCCCATCGGAGCACCATGCCCCGACCGCCGCACTCTTCGCACGGCTCGTCCAGGTTGACGACGAATTGACAGACGCCTCCCCAGGCGGCCTCTTCTGGCGTCAGGATCAGTTCTGCTTGGACGTCCAGTTCCGGCCAGGCGTCGGAGGGGCCAAGCGGTTCCTTGGGCCAGACCGCCGAGCGTCCTGCCGACTCCTTGTGCGGACGGAGTCCTTCGCGCCGGTCGTAATGCTGCCGCTTCGCCGGATCGGAGAGGACCTCATACGCCTCGTTGATCCGTTTGAAGTGGGCACTCGCCGCCTCATCTTCCGGGCGCATGTCGGGGTGATACTGGCGCGCGAGGTTTCGAAAGGCCGAACTGATCTCGTCCGACGTAGCGGTCGGTTCCACCCCCAGAATCGCGTAGTGGGTCTTACGCCGATGCAAGGTCCGGGTCTCCGTGCCACCATCTCCTTCTATTGTTTTCGGGCCGTGGCCCAGATCAAGTATCAGGAGGCACCCTGCAATTCCCTTGGCACGACGATTGCATTTCCTATCCAGGAGCGATCGCGGAAGATAGGGTAGTCTTCCTGCCGCAACTGCAAGCTCTACCGCCACCCTGCGGATTAGAAAGCCAGCCGCATGGCCACCAAGAAAGAGAAGTCGCACCACGTGCAGCGTGTGGCGAAGGACACGCTCGGCTATGAGCAACTGCGGCCCGGGCAGGAAGAGGCGGTCCGCTCGGTCATCGACGGCCGCGACACCTTGGCCGTGATGCCCACCGGCTCGGGCAAATCGGCGATCTACCAGTTGTCGGGCGTGATTCGACCCGGGGCCACGGTTGTCGTTTCGCCGCTGATCGCCTTGCAGCAAGATCAGCTCGAGGCGATCGACGATCGCGATGTGGGCGACGCGGCCGCGGTCAACTCGATGCTGCGGCAGCGCGAACGTCGCGACGCCTTCGAGGACCTTCAGCGCGGCGACCTGGAATTTCTCTTCCTGGCCCCGGAGCAGTTCAGCCGGGAGGAGACGCTCCAGCAGGTGCAGAAGATCCGGCCGTCGCTGTTCGTGGTCGACGAGGCCCATTGCGTGAGCAAGTGGGGGCACAGCTTCCGACCCGACTATCTGAAGCTCGGCGCGGTGATCGACGCGCTCGGCCATCCCACGGTGCTGGCCCTGACGGCCACGGCCTCGCCCTATGTGCGCGACGAGATCGTCGAAAAGCTGAAGATGCGCAATCCGCGGGTCATCGTCCACGGTTTCGACCGCCCGAACATCCATCTGAACGTGATCGCCTGCACCGATGAGGAGTCGAAGCGAAAGGCCCTTTTGATCAAGGTCGGCCGGGCCAAGCGGCCGGGGATCGTCTACGTCGCCACTCGCAAGCATGCCGAGCAACTGGGCGCGGAAATAGCCGAGCGTGGCGAAGAGGTGGCCGTGTACCACGGTGGGATGAACGCCTCCGAACGCGGGGATGCCCAAGAGACCTTCATGAGCGGCGACGCCCCGCTGATCGTCGCCACCAACGCCTTCGGCATGGGGATCGACAAGCCCGACGTCCGCTTCGTCTTCCACTACGACGTGGCCGACTCGTTGGACTCCTACTATCAGGAGATCGGCCGCGCGGGACGCGACGGGAAACCGGCCGACGCGATCCTCTTCTACCGCCGCGCGGACCTCCATCTGCACCGCTTCTTTGCCAGCGGCGGCCAGGTCGACGGGGCGACCGTCGAGCGCGTGTTGCACGCGATCCACGAAATCCCCGAATCCCACAAGCCGCGCGAGCTGAGCGACATGCTCGATCTCTCCTCCGGCAAGGTCGCCTCCGCGATCCACGGGCTCGACGCCGTAGGGGCCGTTGAGATCCTGGCCACCGGAGAAGTCGCCCTCGGGCCGCACGCGGACGACCTGGACGAGGCGGCTCGCCAGGCCGTGCGCGCCCAAGACTCCTTTCGTCGCTTGGAGATGTCGCGCATCGAGATGATGCAGGCCTACGCCGAGATCGACTCCTGCCGCCGCCAGTTCCTGTTGAACTACTTCGGCGAGCCGTACGAAGGCCCCTGCCACAACTGCGACAACGATCGCGACGAGCCCAACGCGATCAACGCCACCCCCGCCCAACTCCCCGAGGATCCGTTCAAGCCGTTCCCCTTGAAAAGCTGGGTCGTCCATCCGCAGTGGGGCAAGGGGATGGTCGCTCGCTACGATCGCAACAAGATCGTCATCCTGTTTGACGAGGCCGGCTACAAGACGTTCTTGTTGCGGATGGTTCTCGATAACAACCTCCTCAAGCCGCTGGCGTGAATCCCCCCGTTGCGACGCCTCCGTTTAGCCCGGCCGCTTGCGGCCGGCGGCCCCCCGGCACAAGTGCCCGGGCTAAACGGGATCACCGCCATCCACTCCCCACACCCCACACCCTCGTCCGTGCCGATTGTCGGGTTGGTGCTGGTTGTAGCGGGGCCGGAACGCCCAGTTTTGCCAAGCTTACACGTCGCGACGGTTCTTCGCTTCACGACTCCCGGGCAAACACTGGGGGCGCCGAAAGCGGAACTGCTTTGGGGCCAGCGGGTTGGACGATGCGATATACGAAGAGGAACGATGGATCGGGCACGGACGCGCCCAAGGTCGGCCCACGGCTGGACCTCGACGTTAATGGTTGGCTCCCGTGAAGCGGACGCGTGTATGCTCGAACAACGTGATCTACGACTCGATCTGCTGGCGTTGGGGCTGTTGGCGCTGTGCGTCTTTCTCGCCGCAAGCCTCGTGAGCTATAATCCGGCCGACCCGCCCAATGGGCTCGTCTATCCGCAGCCCACGACGGTTGCCAATGTCTGCGGGCGATCGGGGGCCGTGGTCAGCGTGCTGCTGCTGAACGCCTTGGGCGTCGGGGCCTACTACCTGATCTTTTCGTTGATGGTGTTCGACTCGGTCCTCTTGGCCCGACGTCCGGTCGGCCAGCCCTTGCTGCGTCTGATCGGCTGGCTTCTGTCGCTCACGGGGATCTGCTCGCTCTTGGCCATGGCCCTGCCGCAGCTTTCGCTTGGTCCAGTGATTGGGGCCGGCGGCTACCTCGGGGCCGCTGCACGCGGACTGCTCGAGCGGAACTTCGCGAGCGTCGGGGCCTATATCCTCGTGATCAGCCTGCTGGCCGGCGGCCTGCTGTTGTGCACCGACTACGTTCTGGTGCACATCGTCAGCTGGGTCATTGGCAAGCCGATCGTCTCCCTGGGCAAAGGGGCCGTGCTCGTCGGTGGCGCCTATGCCGACAAGCTGAGCGCAAAGCGTGCGGCAAAGGCCGAAGAGGAGAGCGACGAGCTTGCGGAAGAACTGACGGTTCGCATCGGCGGCCGCCACACGGCCGAGGCGGCCGAGGAAGAAGAGCCGGAGATCAAACCGCAAGCCCAGGAAGCGGAAGAGGCCAAGCAGGAGACGGCCGCCGAGGAAACGCCCGAGGAAACGCCGGCGGCGCCGTTGAAGATCCGCAAGCCGAAAAAGAGCCAGCGCGAGGAGCTGATCGAGGAGATCGAGGCGGCCACCCAGGACGCCGATCCGAGCGACTACGAGCTGCCCGGGGTCGACCTCTTGCAGGAAAGCAAGCCGTTCTGCTTCGAGGAGCAGGAGAAGGACGTGCGCCGCAAGGCGAAGATCCTGGAAAAGACGTTCGCCGACTTCGGCTTCAACGTCCGCGTGGTCGAGATCCAGACCGGTCCGGTGATCGCCCAGTTCGAGGTCGAACTGGAGGCCGGGCTGCGTCTGAGCAAGATCACCGGCCTGGCCGACGACCTGGCCATTGCCCTGCGCGTGCCGAGCGTGCGCATCGTCGCGCCGATCCCGGGCAAGAACACGGTGGGGATCGAAGTGCCCAACGCCGAGCGGCAACTGGTCACGCTCCGCGAGGTGATCGAAGAGACCAACGGCAAGGCCCAGTCGATGCGGATCCCGATCTACCTCGGTAAGGACGTGTCGGGCAATGCGATGACCGTCGACCTGGCCAAGATGCCCCACCTGTTGATCGCCGGACGCACCGGTACGGGCAAGAGCGTGTGTCTCAACTCGATCATCGTCTCGATGCTCATGACCCGGCGGCCCGACGAGGTCCGCATGCTGATGATCGACCCGAAGATGGTCGAATTGAGCGGCTACAAGAGCGTTCCTCACCTGATGCACCCCGTGGTGACCGACATGCGCAAGGCCGAGGCGATCCTCGCCTGGGCCGTGGAGAAGATGGAGGAACGCTATGCCTTGCTGGCCCGGGCGGGCGTACGCCACTTGAGCAGCTACA
>JBDKTH010000816.1:0-14026 GCA_039680305.1 Thermoguttaceae bacterium
CGTAGGCACCGACCTTGAAGCGGGTCAACTGGAACTGCGCCGCGTCGGAATCGTCGGCCGCCGTGAACGCCTGGGAGACGGTCTTCCAGGCCGCCCCCACCGGGATCGGCCGGTGCAGGCCCAACGACCGCCAGCCTCCTCGTCCATACGCCACGGCCATGCCCAGCGTCGTGCCCTTGGTGCCTGGTGCGCATCGGATCCGGAACGAGAGCGTGTAGACTTGGTCCTTCTTGACCGAGACTGTCCGGAACATCTTGGGGAAGAATTCATCGCCCCCGCGCGTGACGACAACCTTGAGCACGCCATCGCCTGCGCTGCAGGTCGCCGCGGCCGATCCAAGCGACAGGATCCACTTCTTGCCGTCGATCACAAGCGGCTCGTCGAACTTGCCCTCAGGAATCTGCTCGTTGCACAAGGGCGTGGGCGTCCACTTCCAGGCGTCCAACATCGCAGCCGTGGACGGGTACTTCTTGCCCAGCCACGCGTTCCACTGCTTGCGGAACTCGGCGGCGTACGGATCGGGGAGCCGGTCGATTCCCCCGCCATGGTACACCTGGAACAGCGCGTTTTCGTTGTTCACCTCGACCATGGCCACGCACGGATCGTCGGTGTAGGCCAGGCCGGTGTACGGGTTGACGTGCGTGAGCAACTTGCGGGCGTATTCCTTCTGCAGTTCGATCATGCGCGGCTCGAAGTTGTCGAGCCCCTTGTCGAACCCAGGCCGCTTGTTCTTGTCGCTGAATCCGTCGCGCTCGTCCCACCAGCGTCCCACGTGAAGATTGATGTTGACGTAGATGCCTCGCTTCTTGAAGGCGGCGATCATGTAGTCGAGCCGCTCCACCTGAGCCGGGTCGAAGTTGCGCTGCGTCGTCGGATCGTCGGCGATGATCCCCAGCCATTTCCAGTAGGTGTCCATGTGATGCAGCCGCACGCAGTTGATGCCGAATCGGGCGAGCCGCGCCGCCAGGCGGTCGGCCTGCTCGTGGGTCGGGAAATTGGCCGCCCCGGTGAGGTTCGTCGCGTTCAGCCGGACCGGACCGGCGTCGTTGGCCAACCGGCCGCTCTCCACCCGGATGAACCCGTGCTTGCCGGCCGGCGCATCGAGCAGGTGGGCCACGCTCGAGGCGTTGTCGGGCCCGTCGTAGGAGATCAGAAAGGGAAACAGCGGCGGAAACTCGTCGGCCGTGGCGATGCAGGGAAGAAGGCACAACGCCAACGAGGCGGTCCAAAGGGCAAGGCGGGTTCGCACGTCGATTCTCCTCCAACAAGGAATGTCGGATCCAAAAGGCAGGTTCACACCCCCGATCGTACCTCCCGGAAAGGCGGCTGCAAAGCGCGCCGGCGGTGTAACTATCGTCGTATTTGCTGAACATTCCGTCCATCCGCCGCCAAACGTCCCTGAGCAACGCGGAGAATATCGCGGACAAGCAATCTTACCTTGTTTGCGAAAGATTGGATTGACCGCGGGGGGGCGGCGAAACGACAATTGATCCTATGAAGTCCATTTCTTTGCAGGGAGACCGGCAGATGCGCAAAGCGGTTGCATACGGCGTTGTGGCGTTGATCGCGGTGGGAACGATCTTGGGTAGTGCTCGGGCCGCCGGAGTCGGCGAAGGGAAGAGTTTCAAGGGACCTACCGGGCTGCAGCTCTACAGTCTGCGGAACATGTTCAAGGAGCAGGGCGTCCCGGCCACCTTGGACAAGGTCCAGCAGTGGGGCTTCAAGTACGTGGAAGGGGCCAGTTCCTACGGCATGAAGCGGGCCGAGTTCCGGGCTGAACTCGAGAAGCGGGGCCTCCAGTGGATTAGCGCTGCGTTTCCCTACAACCGCCTGCGCGACGACATCGACGGTGTCGTGCGCGAGGCCAAGGAAATGGGAGTGCCTTTTGTTGGTTGCGCGTACATCCCTCACAAGAAACCGTTCGACGAAAAACAGTGCCGCGACGCCGCGGCCGTGTTCAATCATGCCGGCAAGGCCTTGGCCGAGCAAGGGCTGACCTTCTACTACCACAATCACGGCTACGAGTTCTTCCCGTACGGCGACGGCACGCTGTTCGACCTCCTGGCCGCCGAGACCGACCCTCGCTACGTGTCGTTCGAGATGGACGTCCTCTGGACATTCCATCCGGGGCAGGACCCGGCCAAGCTGCTCCAAAAATATCCCGACCGCTGGCGACTGCTGCACCTCAAAGATCTGCGCAAGGGCGTGCCCACGGGGCTTGATGCGGGCAAGGTCGCCCCGACCGACGACGTGGCCGTGGGCACGGGCCAGGTCGACTGGCCGTCGCTGCTCCGAGTCTCCCAGAAGCTGGGCGTGAAGTACTACTTCATCGAGGACGAATCGCCCGCCGTCGTGGAACAGGTTCCGCAGAGCTTGCGGTTCCTCGAACAGCTGGAATTCTGAGACGGGAGAAACGGGCGTTTGGGGTCCCGTGTTGGTTCTGCAACGACCTGGGCAGAGCCGTGGGCGGGGGATTCAGATCACGCGGAGTCGCGGAGATTGTGGCGGATACGTTCTCGGAGAGTAATGTGGGCTCAGGTTGCTTGCGACCGTGAGCCATCCGCGACCGAGCGATTCTGCGATGGTCCTGTCCACCGGTAAGTCTTCTTCTCCTCTCCGCGCCTTCGCGCGATCTTCTTCCTTCTCCTCAAACTCCCCGAAGATCCGGGCCATTCTTGACAACCGCCACCCCCGGGAGGTATCGTTGAGCGGCATTCACAAAGGAGAGAACGTGCTTAGGAACATCGGGTCTGCGCGGCTGGGGCGGGTGTGTGGCTTGGCGATGCTGACAGTGGCTCTCGTGGCGGTTGCCGTTGCGGCGGGTGAGCCGCCTGCGGCCGTGCCTGACGCCCAAGCCCTCCATCGGGCGTTCGACAAGGAGGACGTGGCCGCGTTTCGTGAGCCGGCCCAGATCTACCGTCCGGAAACCTGGTTCCACTTCATCGGTGGGAACGTGGCCCGGCAGGGGATCACGGCCGATCTGGAGGCGATCGCGGGCGCGGGGATCGAGGGCGTTCAGTTCTTTCACGGGCAGTTCGGCGGGGCGTGGCCGGGCGTCGAGCCGCAGATCAGGTGTCTGAGTGAGTCATGGGACGGGGCAGTGCGTCATGTGGCCGAAGAGTGCCGGCGGCTCGGGCTGCGTTTCACGATGCAGAACTGCCCAGGCTGGGCCATGGCCGGCGGGCCGTGGATCACGCCCGACAAGGCCATGCGGCATCTCGTCTGCAGCCGCACCGACGTGACGGGCGGCAGCAAGGTAAGCGTCGCTCTGCCGCAGCCGCAACCGAGCAAAGAGCAGTGGCGGGATTATCGGGAAGTTGCGGTCATGGCCTTTCCGACGCCCGAAGGGGATACGGACAAGGCGCTCGTGCCGGTGTCGGTCAAGAGCAATCGGGAAGACCTGCCCTGGAAGAAGTGTCTGCGCAAAGAGCCCGGCACGATGATCCGTCTGGAGCCCGGCAAGGGGCCGGTCTGGGTCGAGGCCACGTTCGACGAACCGGTCACGCTCCGCACCGTCGAGTTCCCGCCGGTCCGGGGATTCAACCATGACTGGTGCTACACCCCCGACGTGACGATCACGGTCGAGGCCGTGTTGCCCGACGGCCTGCGCAAAGTGACCCGGCAGGAGATGCCGCCGAGCAATTGGCAGGGGATGAACAAATCGATCTCGCTGGCCTGTTCCGAAGTCCCGGCCAAGACGTACCGGATCACGATCGACCACAAGCACAGCATGACTTTCCCCTTTATCCAGCTTTTCACCGGAGCCCGGAAGAACAACTGGGAGGCCGAGGCGGCGTGGGTCCTGTGCGGTTTGGATCGTTCGCCGCATCCGCGTCAGGCGAAGACGGCGTGGATCGATCCTGCAAGGATCGTCGATCTGACCGACAAGATGGATGCCCAGGGGACGCTCCACTGGGACGCCCCGCAAGGCCGCTGGACGGTGTTGCGTTGGGGGCACGTGAATACCGGCAAACGCAACGGACCGGCCCCTGCCGAGGCGACCGGCTGGGAGTGCGACAAGCTCTCGCCGACCGGCGCCGAGACCCATTTTGCCGGCTACATCGGACGGCTCGCGGGCGCCAACGGGGCCGTCAGCGGCGGGCTGTTGCAGGGAATGTTGTTGGACAGTTGGGAATGCGAGACGCAGACCTGGACGCCGGGCATGGACCGGCAGTTCGCCCGGCTGCGCGGCTATCCGCTGAAGGCTTGGCTGCCGGCCCTTGCCGGATATGTGGTCGGCGATCCCGAGACGACCGCACGATTCTTGCGCGACTGGCGTGCGACGATCAACGATCTGGTGGTGAAGAACTTTTTTGGACGCATGGCAGAGCTGGGACACAAGAACGGCCTGGCCATTTCGTTCGAGACGGCCTCGGGCGACGTGTTTCCCGGCGATATCCTGGAGTATTACAAGCACGCCGATGTGCCGATGTGCGAATTCTGGCAGCCCCGCTCCGAGGCCTCGGTCGGCTGCTTCGAGTTCAAACCGGTCAAACCGTGCGTATCGGCCGCGAGGATCTACGGCAAGCCGCGTGTGGCGGCCGAGGCTTTTACGTCGTTTGTTCTGACCTGGAACGAGCATCCGGGCATGCTCAAGCACGTTGCGGACATGCACTTCGCCGAAGGCGTGACCCACCTGGTCTTCCACACGTATACCCACACCCCACGCACCGACTTCCTGCCGCCAAGCACCGCATTTGGTTCGGGGATCGGCACGCCCTTTTTGCGAGGCCAGACCTGGTGGAAGCACATGCCCGCGCTGACGGCCTATTTGGCCCGCTCGAGCTATCTCCTGGAACGCGGACGCCCGGTGTCGGACGTTCTGTGGTATCTCGGCGACCAACAGGACCACAAGCCGCGTCAGGATGCTCCGTTCCCGGCCGGCTACCGCTACGACTACTGCAACCCGGACGCCCTGCTTCACCGGCTGACAGTGCGCGACGGCATGCTCGTCACGCCCGAGGGCTTGCGCTATCGCCTGCTGTGGCTGCGCGATTGTCCGCGAATGCTGCCGGAGACGCTCGAGCGCATGGTATCGCTTGCAAACGACGGTGCGGTGCTCGTGGGAGAGCCTCCGCGGGGTCTGGCGACGTTGACGGGCGGCGAGCAGGCGGAGAAGCGGTTCCGCGACGCAGTCGAGACGTTATGGGGTTCCGAGAAGAAGCCGGCGGCAGACGGCGTGCGGTCGGTGGGCAAGGGATGTGTGATGTCGGGAATGCCGCTGGCCAAGGCACTTGCACACCTCAACATCAGCCCCGACGTCGAGGGCGAGGGCGTCGTCTGGACGCATCGCGAGACGGACGGGGCCGACTGGTACTTTGTGGCCGCTCCAGAGCAGCAGTCGTTCCACGGAACGCTCCGGTTCCGGTCCACCGGCACAGTCGAGTTCTGGAATCCGCTCACCGGCGAGGTGACGCCAGCAGGCGTCGCGCGTCGTGATGGGGCGACGAGCCTGGTCGCGCTGGATCTTCCTGCGTCCGGATCGGTGTTCGTGGTATTTCGTCGAGCCGACAAGCCGGAACTCGACCGTGTCGTTCGCATCGAGCACAACGGCACGACGGTGGCCGACGCGAGCGCTGCCTGCGCGGTCGCCAATGCGCCCGCCTCCACGCCACGCCCGGCTTGCGAGGTGCTCGAAGGCGGCAAGCGTCTTGTGGCCTGGGAACCGGGCGTTTACCGAGCGACCTACGAGGGCAAGACGACCACAACCTGGGAGACCCGCGTGCCGCGACAAGTCGCGATCGAAGGGCCTTGGACCCTGGCCTTCCCGGCCGGGTGGGGAGCGCCTGAGACGCTGCGGATCGATCAGTTGAAGTCGTGGACCGACTTGGACCTTTCGCCGGAAGCGCGTGCGTTTTCCGGAACGGCCACCTACACGACCGACTTCACCCTCCAGTCGCTTGCGGCCGGCGCGTGTGTGGAACTCGACATGGGCCACGTGGCGGTCATCGCCGATGTGCGCGTCAATGGCGTACCAGCAGGGCGAGTCTGGACGCCGCCCTACCGGTTGGACATCACCCGGCTGATAAAGCCGGGCGTCAACCGTCTCACCGTGGACGTGACGAACACCTGGTTCAACCGCCTGGTCTACGATGCGGGGCTTGACGAAAAAGCTCGCAAGACATGGACGATCAAAGGTCCCGCCAAAGGCACGCCTCTGGTGCCAGCCGGTCTGCTGGGCCCGGTAGTCGTACGGATCGGTCAAACGCTCGGCGAGTCCGACGCCCGATAGGAGGCCGCCATGCCGGACGACTTCGACGCCTGTTTCGAATGGTTGGGGATTCCGCCCAGCGAACAGCCGCCGAACTACTATCGGTTGCTGGGCATTCCACTCTTCGTGGACAATCCCAGAGTCGTCGAGAACGCCGCCGACCAGCGCATGGGCCATTTGCGTACGTTTCAGACAGGCCCGCATGCGGCAGAGTCGCAACGCCTGCTCAACGAAGTGGCAGCCGCGAGGATCTGCTTGTTGAATCCGGACAAGAAGGCCGCCTACGACGAACGGTTGCGGCGGGCGATGGAGGTGACACCGCCCGAGGAGGTCGAAGCGGTTGTGGTTGCGCCGCCGGTCGTTGACCCGCCGCACGCGGCAGTTGGTTCGAGATGGCGGCCAGCCCGGCGATCATGGCCTGTGCTGGCGATGGCGATGCTCGGCGTGCTGGTCGTGGCGATGGGGATTCTGGTCTGGGGCCTGAAGTCCGGCGGGGATCGCCGCGAAGTGGCGAAGCAACAGGCGGGCCGGATGGTGACGGACGCTGTGTCGACAAAGCCGGCGGCATCGCCAGGGCTGGCCGATGCGGCAAAGCGTAGCGACGCGGCCGGTCCGGCCGCGTCCGAAGTCCAGGCGAAGGGAACAACAGGGAATCCGCCGGCGGCTCCTTCGCCGCCGTCGTCGAACGCCTCGCCCAAGGACCAAGCGGGAGCAAAGCCAGAACCGACGGCCGCGCCGGAGCCCCCTCGGCAGGTTGCTGATCGGCCGGAGAAAACCGTCGAGAACAAGCCTACGGTTAACCAGGCCCCGGTGCGGGAGGAGCGTCGGCAGCGTCAACCGGCGCCGAGTCTGGAGGTTCAACAGACCGTTGTCCGCGAGGTCGACGAGGTGTACGAAACGGCGACCGCCAAGACGCCGCAGGAGAAATCCAGACTCGCCGACAAGCTGGCCGCGTTGGCCGAGAAGCCGGACAAGCCGGAGGTGCGATTCGTCTTATGGCGGCGGGCGTCGGAACTGGCCTTGGAGGCGGGCGAGCCGGAGAGGATGTTGAAACTGGTGGTTCGGATGGCCGAGGACTATGAACTCGACGTCTTAACGGTCCAGGCGAAGATGCTGATCCGATTCGCCGACGACGCCAATCAGGCCGACGAACTCCAATCGCTCTTGAAAAGCGCAGGCAAGGTCATCGACGTAGCCCTGGCCGCCGAGCAATTCGTGCTGGCCGACGAGTTGGCCATGGCCGTCTATCGGGCGTGCCAGAAATCGGCCGGCCGCCCCTATCGGCCCGAGGCACTCCAGCGTCACAAGGACGCGGCCCAGGCACGAACTAGGTGGGAGGAGATCCAGAAGGCCCAGGCGGCGTTGGAGTCGAATCCCGACGACGCGGAGGCCCACGCGACTGTGGGACGCTGGCATTGCTTCGTCAAGGGCGACTGGGAGGCGGGTCTTTCGCACTTGGCCAAGGGAAGCGATGCCACACTAAAAGCCCTTGCCGAGCGGGAATTGGCCTTTCCCCAGAGTGCCGAAGCCCAAGTGGACCTGGCCGACGCCTGGTGGGATACCGCGCAACAGGCCAAGGCCGAAACCAGGACTCCCCTGTGGTTGCGTGCGGGCTACTGGTATCAGCAGGCACAGCCGCAACTCACTCGCGTGCTGACCAAGACCAAGGTGGCCATGCGATTGGAGGAGATCGCGAAACTCGGTCATCCAATTCCCTTGGCAGCCAGCAAGTCTCCGCCACTGGCCGTCGCACCGTTTGACGAGAAGCAAGCGAAAAGCCATCAACTCCGCTGGGCCAAGCACCTCAAGGTGCCGGTGGAGCTTACCAACTCGATCAACATGAAGCTGACGCTCATCCCGCCCGGCGAGTTCATGATGGGCTCGACGCAAGAGGAGGTCAAGCAGCTTCTGGAGGAGGCCAGGCAGCAGAAGGCGCCCCCGTGGTATACCAATCGAGTCGCCTCGGAAACACCCCAGCACCGCGTCAGAATCAGCCGGCCGTTCTACCTGGGCGTCTACGAGGTGACGCAGGCTGATTACGACTGGGTAATGGGGAGCAATCCCAGCCGCTTCGCGGGGACTCCCTCGCGGCCTGTGAACAACGTGACCTGGAACGATGCGGCGGAGTTCTGCCGCGAGCTGGGCGAACTACCCGAGGAGAAGAAGGCCAAGGCGGTGTATCGCCTGGCCACCGAGGCCGAGTGGGAATACGCTTGCCGGGCCGGCGCGACCACGCATTACAGCTTCGGCGACGATCCCTCGCGTCTCGGTCAATATGCCAGTTGGGGCAAGAACGCCGGATCGCGACCTTATTCCGTGGGTCATTTCAAACCGAACGCCTTCGGACTGTTCGACATGCACGGCAGCGTGTGGGAGTGGTGCGCCGACTGGCACGCTGGGGATTTCTACCAGAAGTCTCCCGCCGAGGATCCCGCCGGGCCGCCGTTGGGAACGGCCCGCGTGATGCGAGGAGGATGCCGGACGGACAACAATCCGGGATGCCTCCGCTGCGAGCTCCGCAACCCGGCCGGGCCGACCTACCGCGACGACGGCACCGGCTTTCGCGTGGTCAGGATTGTTGCCCCGTGACGCCTGATCGTTCGGCAAGCGGCATCTCCGCTTTTACGCCGAGGGCCAGCCGTTCGTCACGGCTTCCTTGTAGCGAGGCGAAACCTCCTCGGGCCCGGTAACGCAGATCGCCAGGTCGCGAAGCAGGCCGTCGGTCAGGCTGTAGATCCAGCCGTGGACGGCCAGCCGCTGCCCGCGGGCCCAGGCCCCTTCGACGATCGTCGTCTGGCAGACGTTGGCGACCTGCTCGACCACGTTCAACTCGCACAGCCGGTCGACCCGCTTGTGCTCGTCGGCAATGGCGGCCAGGAGCGTTTCGTGCTTGCGGATCACATCCTGGATGTGACGCAACCAGTTGTCGATCAGGCCGAGCGGGCGATTCTGGAGGGCGGCCTTGATACCGCCGCAGCCGTAATGCCCACAGACAATGACGTGCTCGACCTGGAGCACGTCGACCGCATACTGCAGGACCGAAAGACAATTCAGATCGGTGTGGATCACCAGGTTGCCCACATTTCGATGGACGAACAGCTCGCCCGGCAACAGGCCCACGATCTCGTTGGCCGGGACCCGGCTGTCGGAACAGCCGATCCAAAGGAAGTCGGGCGACTGCTGTTGGGCCAGCTTGGTGAAGAACTCGGGGTCGCGAGCCTGAAGTCGCTCGGCCCAAGCCTGGTTGTTCTCAAACAGCTTGCGGAGCGTGCGCATGGAACCTCCGGGGCTAATGTCCAGGCAATATACCAGCCCTCAGCTCCATGGCGAAGAGCGGTCGGTGCCCCCCCTCGGCAGAAGGAACCCAGAAAGGCAAGGGGACAGGGCGGCTTGGCCGTTCGGGAATTCTCGACAATTGGCGGCTTGCGGATCGCCATGCCCGCATTTACAATCGCGATCATCCGCAAGGTCCGGTTCGGATGAGAGGCACCGATTCCTTACTGTCTGCACCTTGGTGGTAGCACGTGAAAGGGTGGGAATGATGCGTGCGCTCGTACTCATTGCGCTCGTGGTCTGCAGCGCGGCGTTGCCTGCTAGTGCCGCCCCGGTATCCTGGGTCGGCAGCGATGGGAACTGGGGCCAAGCGGCCAATTGGTCTCCTGGTCTGCCCACCTCGGGCGATGACGTGATCATCAACGCCCCCTCGACCGTGACGCTCGACGCCGGTATCGGGGAAGCCCGAAGCCTTAGCAGTACGGGCAACCTCATCGTCAGGACGAACGTAGGCAGTACGCCCAACAGCGTCAAGCTGCATGTGTACGCCGGAGGCGGGCAGATCACCGGACCATTGACCCTGGAATACGGCGGACTCAACGCGCACCAGGGCGTCTTGAAGGTCAACGGTCCCACGACGATCACTGGCGCGAACCTCAGTGCCGACGAGGGGGCGACGCTCAGCCTGCCGACGTTCACCAGCTACCGTCCCGGCAATCGCGGCAATTCAACCGTTCAGTGGCGGGCCAAAGGGAGCGGCGCCCAGTTGGACCTGTCGGCCCTCACCGAAATCCAAGACACCGGCTCCACTTGGTCCCTGAGCATCACGGCCTTCGACGGCGGGCGGACCGTGATCGGCAACCCCACCTTCCTTGGATCGGCGGCCGCCAGGGGGACCGTTTGGTGGGAGGCATGGTACTCTGGCAGCACGGTCGACCTGAGAGCCATCCCCGACCTGACGGCGCTGGGGTTGAAGCGAGGGGGACTGGACGCCACCGACGGCCGGCTCATCGTGGCCGATACCGTGACCTCCTTGGATGGCTTCAATTTGATCCTCGACTGGAACGGGCGCATCGAGCGAGCCGATGGCACCGACGCCGTACGGAGGCTGACCAGCCTGGCCAACGGCGAAATCAACGTGTTCGACGCCGCCCCCGACTTCTCAGGATTGACCAACATCAACGGCACCGCGGTTTATGCGAATCTTGAAGCCGCCATTACGTTCCCTGAAACCCTTTCCACGTTCGTCGTGGGAGAAATGTATCACGATCGTCCACGGGATCTGAGCTTCGAGGCATGGAACGAGTCGACCCTCGACTTCTCCTCGCTTCGTACGATTCAAGCGGCCGGCGCCTGGCAGGGAACCTTGTGCGCGGCGTACGGCGGCCGCATCGACCTGCGGAATGTGCAAGCAATCCCCGGCAACGGCTACTTGGATATCAAGGCTTGGTCTCCGGGGGCGCTCATCGACCTGTCGTCGCTGACCCAGGTCGACTCGGACGTGTCGATCTCAGTCTCGGATGAAGCCACGTTGATCCTGGGCAATTCGGTCCGCTTCAATGGAAGCTACGAGATTGAGCTGCTCTATGGCGGCCGCATCGTGGTGGCCGGAACGCTTGACGTGAGCCCGGGCGCTACGTTGGGGGGCGAGGGGAACCTGCAGGCCAATCTGCTCAACGCAGGCACCGTCTCCCCCGGCTCCTCTCCAGGCCTGCTGACGATCACCGGCGACTACACGCAAACCGCCGACGGAACGCTCGCCATCGAACTGATGGGAACGGTTCCGGAAACGGACTACGATGTGCTGAGCGTCACCGGGCGAGCGACGCTGGATGGCCGCTTGGATCTGACCGTTGTGGAAGACGCCGGCTTCGAACTGGAGCCCGGCATGGAGTTCTGGATCCTGCAAAGCAGCACTCTGTCGGGCGCCTTTGAAGGCCTTCCCAACGGCGTAGCAGCTTGGGATGAAGCGGGCGGGGACGGCGACCAGCTGTTCATCTATTACTCGGACCGCGGCGTCGTCCTGCGTACGGCCCAGGAAGCCGTGCCCGAACCGGCCACGTGGGGCCTCGTGCTCCTGGGGATGGTTGGCTTAGCACTTGCACGGCGAATGCCGCGATCGGCGTGACACATAATCTAATCCTGCCTGTGGGATTAGCCGGATATCTGGATCTTCAGGATCTGGGGCAGGGGCGTGGGGTCGAGTTGGGCCACGTCGCAACCCTTCTCGCGGGCGGTGACGGCCGCCAACCCCGCAACCTGGCCGGTGGTCATCCACACCGGTTCCATGCGCAACACGGACATCGCCACGTGCGTGCTCGACATAGCCACCGGGACCAACAGATTGTCAATCCGTTTGGGAAGCATCGCCCCGTAGGGAATCCCGCCGGGTTGAGCCGGGCCCGCCGCTTTCTTGGGATACCAGAGGACGCCCTCCATGAATCCGTCGATGGCGAAACGGCGATCGTGACAAGGGTGCACGTCAAACGAATGCTCGCCCAGCGCGATGGTCTGTTCGACCGGCGGAGTGCGGCCGGTGCGCGGATCGACGGTGAAATTGTGCTGGGTGACGATCGCGCGGCCCTCGATGCGGCGTCCCTGGCGCACGTAGAGCTGCCAGGGCCAGTGGCCGTCGTTGACGAACTCCTGATCGTGCAGCCCGATCTTCTGCATATGCTGGCGCACTTCCAGAGGAATATGCTCGTCGTGCTGCAGGAAGTAGATCAAACCGGCGGCATGGTCGCGGTGGAATTCGTCCAGGCGTCGGCGGTGGTGCTGGTCGGCCTCGGGGTAGCCCCAGTTGGCGCCCGGGCAGTTCAGACTGGTCAGCCCCTCGATGTCGCCGTTCATCTGGTACTTCCGATGCGGCAAGGGCGTTCCCCATCCCCAGCCGCGACGGCGTCCCGACTTGAAGTCGTCGATCAGCGGCAGGTAGTCCTGGAGGTGCTCGTCGTACGTGGCCGGTTTCTCGATCGGGATGCGATGGGCCGGATCGTCGGTGAAAATCGAACGGGTACAAAAGGCCTGAATGGCAATGGACGGCTCGCCCGTGTCGGCGGTCTGGATCTGCTGGCCGGTGCGCCAATTCATGTAATGGATGCCCGCCTTCGACTCGCCATACTCGTCGCGGCCTTCGCGTCCCACGCGATACGGCACCTTGGCCCGGGCGGCCAGGTCGCCTTCATAGGTGCCGTCGATGAACGTCCGAGCGCGATAGGAGACTGTCTTGCCCGCGGAGTCTTCCAATTCCACCGAGGTGATGCGTGCCCCCTCGACCGTCGCCTTGCGCAGCCAATAGCCCGGCAGCCAACGGAGCCGGGCTTCTTCCGCGGCCAGCATGTCGCGGAACACGTATTCGGCGACCGACGGTTCGTAGTACCAGCCGTCGTGCACGAGCTTCCATTGCTGCGGATCATCGCCCAAAATCTGCCGGTAGCGATCCCGGACTTTGCCGATGAACTCCAGCACCAGCCCGCCAAACAGATGCCGGCGGACCGCATCGGTCGTGGAAAGCCCGCTGGCCGCCATTCCGCCGGGGCTCTTTTTCGGGCACGCCAACACGACCCGATCGCCCCGCCGAGCCGCTTCGACCGCCGCCGCAATCCCGCCGGGCGTTGAGCCATAGACAAACGTGTCGCACGACTCCGGAAGCGTAGCCGCGCCTGTCTCGGCGGCCTTCGCGTAGTATTCCACCGGCGCAGCTCCAGCCGCCAAGGCCGCCGCGAGCGTGCTTCTGAGAAACTGTCGGCGTTCGATCATGGCGTCTTCCGAAGTCGTGATGGTGTTTGGTTCCATTCTGTTGCTGCCCTACGCCACACACCACTCTTCGCCGATTCACGACAGCTTGGCCGTGCCTCGACGCCGCCACGGGGCGAGGGCCAGCAGCCCCAGGGCGGCGAGGAACACCGAAGAGGGCTCGGGCACGGCCACCGCGGTGCTAAGGCGAAGAATCGAACTGCCGGCAAGCCCCGGCGCCACCGTCAGAACCCAGGGTTCCGCATCGGGTTCGTCGCCGGCGAGCACAAGGCCAGTCGCGTCGATGGTGCCAGTCGCCGTGAGGACGTCGAACACGCTGCCTGCGGCGGGCAAAAAACCGTCGAGGAAACGGACCAACAACTGGCCGTCCAGGTCGACATCGCCGTTGACCGTCACCAGGTCATAGTCGACGCCACCAAGGCCCTGATTGGCGATTTCGATCTCCAGGCTGCCGGCGGCAGCCTGGCGGTAATCGCCATCGATCGCCGTCGTACCAATCGAGTTGCCGGGGGCCAGAACTCCGCCGTCCTGTTGGAGCGAGAAACCGAAATCGTTCACATGGAGCGTGCCGGCGGTCCAGTGGAACGTCCCCGAACCGATCCCCTTGCTAACCGTGTCGACGGTCAGGATGCCGCCGGAGAGGTTCACGATGCCCTGGGCCCGTGAGGAGCCGGTGCCAAGGGTGATCGAAGAGGCGGTCAGCGAGCCGCCCATGAGGTTGAGCGTGCCAACGCCGCGTCCCTCGGCGGCGGCAGTGGGATAGGTGGCGTTAGGCGAATCGATGGA
>JBDKTH010000973.1:0-4205 GCA_039680305.1 Thermoguttaceae bacterium
ATGCCCCGAACAAAGAAAGGCACCATCGAAGCCCCTTGCTAGAGAACGCGTCGATGGTGCCTTTCATGGATACGGCCTGAAGGCTTCCGCGGATCGCTGCCAGCCTCAATGGACGTCGAGTCGGATCGCGATGCGGTCTCTCCCCTTCGGTGTGTGCCCGAAAGGGACCCTTCAAGGGCTATGCAAGGATAGCACACGATGGCCGCCGCAGGGCTGCTTTGCGGCCCGGGGCCGGCAGACAAAACACAAGCCCTTTCTAGGAAAGGGCTTATGCATCTTGATCACATCAAAGGGGGGGGCTACGTTCACTCGTCGGCAAAGCGGATCGAGACGATCTCGTAACGGACCGTCCCCATGGGGACCTGGATCTCCACCTGGTGGCCGACCTTCTTGCCCATCATTCCCTGAGCGAGGGGGCTGGTGACGAGGATCTTGCCGGCCATGTAGTCTTCCTCGCCGGCGCCGACGAGCGTGAATTCTTCCTCTTCGTCCAGATCGAGGTCCTTGACGACCACGGTCGCCCCGAAGACGACCTCGTCCTTCGGAAGCTGGCTGGTGTTGACGATCGAGGCACGCGACAGCTTGTCGCGGATAAGGTTGATCCGCGCTTGGAGCATTCCCAGGCTCTCCCGGGCACCGTGATACTCGGCGTTTTCCCGTAGATCGCCCTCGGCACGCGCGGTCGCCACGCGTTGCTGCAGCAGCGGCTCTTCCACGTTCTGGAGGTGATCCAGCTCCGCCTTGAGCTTGTCGTAGCCGGCCCGAGTCATTGGGATGAGATCACTCATGGTTCCCCTCATACTAATGAAAAAAACGACGGCCCCCCACATCGTGTCAGGGGCCGCAGTGTATCGGTCGTCGATCGTGGTCTTATTCTCGGTCATCCGCCCCGGTCTGTAAAGCCTACAAACCGCTCTTGTGGCTGAGAAACCCCTCGTTCGCACTACCTGCCTGTCCCTGGCAATGATTGCTACATCCGTATGGGACCGGGAAGAAACGTGCCACGGGCAAGGATCGCGGACAAGGCGATCCGGCCGTGGCACGTCTGGGGCGACGCTCCGGGCCGACACGGCCGGGTTCCGAAATCTGGTTACTGGATAGCTCCGAACGGGTTAGTCTTCCACGCCGAGCTTGAGCTCGTCGGAGTTGGCCTTGAGCTCGGGGGCGTACATCGCCGCGGCCTTGGTGGGCAGGGCGCTGAACTTGCCGGGGATCTCCGCCCGCATGCGGTAGGCGACGCTATGTTTGCCCCGAGCCAGCGTGCGTGCGAAGAACACGACGCGGTTGTCGCGGAACTCCACGTAGGCCCCCAGGGCATTGCCGTTGTAGCCGCTGCGCACCTCGACCGGCTCAAAGCCGGCGGGCTTCATGTCCTCGAAGACCAGGTACTCGTAATCGTTCTTGCTGTCGATCTCCAGCTCGATTTCCACCAGATCGCCGCTCTTGAGCGTGGCCAGGTTCGGCAGTTCCTCTCGCTGGTATTTTTCGACTTTCTGATCGACGGCCTGACCGTGCGAACCAACCGCCTTGATCGACTTGTCGGTCTTGGTCAGCCGGTAATACTTGCGCTGGACCTTGATCTCCAAGCCGGCCTTGGTGATGAACTCCTCCAGCGTGAAGTTGGTCAGGTAGCCGTTGTAGTAGAGTGGCCCCTGGCCCTTCTTCCTGAGTTCCACCTGGTGCGGACCGGCCGCCAGGGCTTCGCCTTCGATCACCAGAGCGTTGTCGAACTGGAAGAGATTGGCCTTGGTGATCTCGACGGCCTTCTGGAGCTTGCCGTCGAGCCACATCTCCACGGTCATCTCCGGTTTCGCCTCGCCGCTGGCGCGGATAAAGTCGGCCATCGCCTCCACGACCAGGGCCGTATCCCGGGTCGAGTTCCAGTAGGTGGCGTGCTTGCGGTTGTTCAAGAGATACTTGACCAGCCGCCGGGCCGTCTCGCCTTTGGGATCGGTCCGGGCCAGGAGTTTCAAGTAGTAGGCGTGGGCCTCGTACTCGCTCCCGTACCAGCACCACCAGTAGCCCTCGTTGGGCAGCTCGAGGTAGGCCGTCTGGTTCTCGTTGTCCTCGACCAGGTACTGGCCGATGTTTTGGAGGACCATCGCCAGCTTGTCCTTCTCGTTCTGTTTTTCCAAGGCCACGCCAAACATCGCCATCCCGTAGACGGCCAGCTTGGTGCGGTCGCGGAAGAGGAATTCTCGCATCTCGGCGTTCTTGACGCCCGCGTCAACCAGCACCATGTAAGCCAGGGCGTCGAGGTTGTCGGCCTGCTCTTTGCAGGGTTCCTTCTTCGGCTTTTGCAGGGCTCGGTTGAGCAGTTCGACCTGTTTGTCCTGATACCGCTTGAGCCACTCGACGCCCCGTTCCAGCACGCCCGGCACCAGGGCCACGTCGTTCTGCTGGGCGATCTGGAGCCCGTGGACGACGACGGCCGTGGTGTGTGGCGAACTGTATTCGCCAAAGCCGGAGAACCAGCCCCAGCCGCCGTCGGAGAGTTGCATCTCGGTAAGCCGCTTGACGCCCTCCTTGACCATGCGCTGGACCTCGGCCTCGTCGAAGACCGGGTTTCGCTTGTAACGCTGCCACTGGGCCGCCCGCTCCTGGGCATTGCCGAGTTCCTGAGCGTTGAGGTTCGTCTGCTTCTTGCGGATCTCCTCCAGGTTCAGCCCCATTTCGCGGAGCACCTTTTGGGTGATCACCGTCGGCAGGAATCGGTTCAAGGTCTGCTCCGTGCAGCCGTAGGGGTACTCGACGAGGTACGGCAGGGCGTCGACCATGGCGCCGGCCAGTGTCGGCGAGTAACGGACTTCCAGACGCGTCTGGGCCGCCCGCCGCTGGGCAGGCACGGTGACGGTGAACTTGCCGCTCTCGTCCGCCGGCCGCAGCGAACCCGAATAGGAGTCCATCTTGAGCATCCCGTGCACGTAGCAGGGGAATTTCTGCTCCATCGCATCCGACTCTTCATCGGTCAGGGCCTTCATGCGCACGGTGGCCTGGCCCTCGTCGAGGACCTTGACCCGCCAGTCGATGCGGGCTTCGCCATTGGGGGCCACTTCGACCGACTTGGTCAGGTCGCCCATCGGCTCAAGAACCTTGCCGTCGAGTTCCAGGGCTACCTTGACCGCCTTCTTGCCTTTCAGGTAGTTGTGGACATTGGCCGAGAGGACCACTTCGTCGGTTTGCACGAAGAACCGCGGGGCCTGCATCCTGAGGATCAGGTCCTTGCGAGTGACGACGTCGGTTGCGCCTTCGCCGACCTTGGTCCCGTGGCCCATGCCCCAGACCTTGATTCGCCAGGTGGTCAGGTTTTCCGGCATATTCAGGCCGACTTCGGCCGTGCCGTCCTGAGCCGTCGTCAGGGCCCCGACCCACAGGGCCGTATCGGCAAACTCCTTGCGGACCTTAGGTTGGACGAGCGGAGCACCGCCACCGCCCCCCTTTGCGGCGTTGGCCCCGAACGAAGCAAGTGCAGACCCCGAGGGAGCCCCTACATTGTCCGCAAGACCGTTCAACTGGACCCCAAGCGACATTTCTGCGGCTTGTCCTCCCATCATGGGAGCGGACGCCGGCGCGGGCATTGCGGCTGACTTGAACGCCCGTCCCCTGGCGGACTGCATTTGTAGCCCTAGTGCCCCTTCACTGCTCCTATCCTCCACGACCTCCTCCGCCACGCTGCGGCCGAACACGCCCAGGTCGTTCATCCCTTGCTGTCCGGGCGGCACGAGGTTCGGGAACTGGCGTTGCAGGCTCGACTCGGTCTGCGGGCGGTGGTGACGTCGCCACTTCCAGAAGAACTCCTTGATCTCCGGCACACTGGAACCGCCGGAGATATACTCGACCGACTTGTCGTAAATCGCCACGACGGTCGAGCCGACAAACGGCTTGCCGGCAAAATCGGCCAGCTTGAGTTTCACCGTGGCCTTTTCGCCCGGCTTGTAGGCTTCTTTCGACGGCTGGACCTCGACCGAGAGCACGCGTTTCTCCGGCGGAACGACGATCTCCTTGGTCTCCGTATGGATGCGCCCATTGGCGATCGTCACCGCTTCGACGAAGAAATTCGGCATGTCCCGCTTGACTACGGCAATGTCTTCGACCGTGCTCTTCCCGTTTAGCCGCACGATCTTCGGCGGCAAATAGACACCGTTGGTGGGCCGGACAAACAACAGCACCGTGCTGTCGGCCTGCTCGGTGTTGATCAGGAGCTT
>JBDKTH010000110.1:0-2463 GCA_039680305.1 Thermoguttaceae bacterium
CGAGCTTTCCCCGGTGGCTTCCCAAAGCTCATCGATCGGCTCCTCCGCGGCCGTGACCACGTTCATCCGGCTGATCGGCTTGCTGAAATGCGACAGCGGCACGAGGCTCACGCGGTAGACTGGCCCCTCTTCCTGCACGACCCAGCCTTCGTCACAGAGCGTGCCCAGAAGTCGCAGGAGCATGTGTTTGTTCAGGTCCAGCCGCTGGCTGATCTGAGCCACCGAGAGTGGTTCCGACACCTCGCACAATAACTCCAGCAGCCGAACCGCCTTGCGCAGGGCAGGGGCTTCGTAGGAATTGGTCCGTTCCGAATCACCATCAGCCATGGGTTGCGTCCCCGAGCATCACACCAGTGAACCTGCATTCCATCAGTGTAATACCTGCCATCCAATGGTCAACAGTCTTGTCAACATTTTCCCCGCCCCCCCACTCCGGGTTAGGGCTTTTCGCCGATCGAAAGCGTGAAGGGGAAGTTCTCGTAGGGGATCGCCAACGGCGTGACCGTGTAACGCCAGGAGCCGGCGACGGCACGGGGGATGTCGAGGGTGAAGGTCTTGGTGCCCGACCGCTCGTGGCGTTGGCCGTCGGGCCCGACGACCGTCAGCCGAAGCGTGGCTCCCTGGTGGCGGAAGCCGAGGACGAACTGGAGGTGTCCGCCCTTGGCCGAGACGTACGTATCGCTCAGTTCCTCCTTGGCGGCCAACGGGCGAAGGATTCCCCGTTGCTGCGGCGAGAAACCGCCTTGGACCAGGATCCGGTTGATCTTCTCTTCCTCGGCGGCGACGACCGTGGTGAAGACGAGGTAGCGGAGCAGCTTGCGCTCAGTCTCGCTGTTCTGGGCCTCGTTGTGGAAGGCGGTGAAGACCACCATGCCTTCCTGAAAGGGAAAGGAGACCAGAAGCGGCACGACCGAAGTGGTTCCGCGGGCATCCAGGTACTGGCCCTGGAGATACGTGATCACGCCCTTGCCGGCAAAGGCGGCGGGTCGCCAGGCCGGCATGTCGAAGCGGAGATCGACCGACCGGCCCAGCCACTTCTGCAATCCGGGATCGACCACCTCGGCACGAATCGTCTGCACCTCGCCCCAGCCGGCTTTGGGTCGGTCGAAGAATTCCGGGAAGGCGATCGCCAAGAGTTCCAACCGCCAGTCCGACGCGTAGAGCGTGCCGCCGCGGCCCACGTACTCGCGCAGGCTCTTCTTCACCGCGTCGACGATCCCCGGTCGTGCCTGGGCGATCCCCACGCCGCGGCCTTCCGGCCCGCGCACGCGTTCTCCGAGCCATTCGGGAGGAATCCCGCCGCAGGTGAGAAAGACCACGTCGTACGAGGCGAGCCGCTTCGGCTTCAAGAGGTCGTCGAAGGAGATGGTCGTGTGCCGATAGCCGCCGCCGAGCGTGCTGAGCAGTTGCCCCATGTCGTCATACTCCGGCTCGGTCACCGCCAACCGGAGGGCTCGCCCCGGCGCCGTCCGGTTGTTGCCCGTAGAAGTCTTGGCGGTCACCGAGCGGGCAGCCCGCGAGGCATTTTCCTCGGGGGCGGAACGTCGATCGAGCAGGAACACCACTCCCAAGGCGACCAACAGCCCGAGCGCGACGGCCGCATCGAGTGCCAACCGCTTCAAATCTCGGGACGCCGGCTTTTGCTCGTCGTTTGCCATGCGTGCTTCAATGACAATGTCTCGCCAACCTGATGGGTTTTGACAAACAGGATCGGTAATCAAGTAGGGCGGTGCCGAGCTTGCGAGGCCCGCCAGATCCGTGGCGGTGCTATGGCGGGCCTCGCAAGCTCGGCGCCGCCCTACAAAGCGTCCTTGCTCCGTGTGATCGCGCCGACCGTGCCTTGGGTCGCCCGCAGGTAGTCTTCGGGCGAGAGAAGAATCTGCGTGCCGCGCACGCCGGCCGAGACGGAGATCACATCACACAACTCGACCTGCTCGTCAACGAAGACCGGATAGTCTTTCTTGCAGGCCAGGGCCGTCACGCCGCCGCGGATATAGCCGGTCAAGGGTTGAACCTCCTTGAGCGGGACCAGTTCCACGCGACGGTCGTCGGCCACTCGGGCCAGGGCCTTGGGGTCGAGTTCCCCGTCGGCCGGAACCACCGCCAACAGCACGCCGCGGCGTTCGCCCCGCACGACCAGCGTCTTGAACACCTGTTCCAACGGCAAGCCGATCTTGCGGGCGACCGTCTCCGCCGTCAGGTCGTCCTCGTCCACTTCATACTCGCGAAGCTCAAAAGAGATGCCCAATCGTTCGAGCAATCGGGCCGCGTTCGTTTTCATAAGACGTCAACACCTCGCTTTTCATCCAACCGACTCCGACCCCGGTTGCACGCAAACGCGCAACAGGAGCATCGTCGTATCATCATATCGCATTCGCCGCTGTTGGCGTAGGGCGGCGACTTCCCGCTGCCAATCGTCCTCCGGCATATCCCAGAACCGCTCCCAATCGGCGGGGGTGCCCG
>JBDKTH010001043.1:0-3429 GCA_039680305.1 Thermoguttaceae bacterium
CGCACCAGGTAATCGTCGGTCAGGTCGGGGTAGCCCGCGTGGACCTCGAACTCGAACCAGCTTCGGTCGTCGGCCTTGGCAACGATGGTGCCTTGGGTAAACGGCAGCGGATCGTAGTCGATCGTCAATCCGTAGACCATCACCTCACGCGAGCGATACACGTGCAGCTCCGTTTCGCTCGGCGTGGTGACCACCAGGGTCGTGCGCGAGCCGTCGATGATCATCCCATCGGCCTTCGTCACGCGCAATCCCTTTTCGACGCGAACCACGCCCGCCGGAAGAGCGACTTGCGTCTTCTTCTGCGCGATCGCGTCGTCGATGAGCCGCTGGACCGCGGACGTCGGGGGCCGATCCACCGCCGTGGCCGGCAAGCCGGTGACAAGCAGGAGAAGAACGGCCAAACCGATGTTGCGGGATATGTCCATCAAGAGGGTTTTTCTCGTTGTGGAGTGATCGCCACGACCGGGCACAAGTGCCGCGGCTAAACGGTCTGACTCACTTTCTCGGCTGTGTGCCGGGCAGCGTCAGCGTAACGTTCTGCTTCTGACCGCCCACTGGGGATTCCAGATCGACGGTGACTTGCATCGGTCGGTCCAGGGCCCAGGGATAGACAGAAAACTCATAGGGTGCCTCTTTGCACACGCGCGGGCCGCCGTCCAAACCGTCGAGGTGGAGCGTCACGCGAGCCCCCTCAGCCGGTCCGCAGGTGACCGCAACATACAGGGAGTCGTGGCCCAACGGGGAGCGGATGCGGAAGGCGTGCAGTTGGCCCCATTTGGAGTCTAGGTCACGGACCGCGTGTCCATCGGTCAAGGGGAGGAGCGTCGGGAGGGGGGACCTTGCGTCGGTCGGCAACGCCAATGCGACGAGTCCCATTGGCGGAATCGTGACCGACGCGAGGCTTTGGGCCGGCAGCTCGATCGGCTGCTCGTTCCGGCCCTCGTAACGCAGTAGCGCAGCGCCGGGGCGCAGGCCGATCCGTTGGGCGTCGAGTTTCGGCGCAATCACGATCGGCTTGGGCGACTGGCTCATCAACACGAGCCAAAAACGATCGGCCGAGCGGGCGGCCAGCCAATCGACGTCGATCGAGTCGATCGACACGGCCTTGCCGTCCAACCAGAGCGAAGCGCCCGACTGGCCGTAGAGCGTGCCGGGTTCCGGTCCGTAGATCCGGTTGACGAACCAGGCATAGTTCTGCTGCTTAACCCACGGGAAAGCAATGCGTCCGCCCGAGCGTGCGCCGGCCTGGGCCACGAGGAAATCGATGGTGAAGGCCAGGTGTGGCGGGATGTGGTGATAGTAGAGGCTAGTCACGTCCGGGCCACGGTAGGGATACTTCGGGTCCTGCTGCACGTCGGTGTAGCCGGTCAAGTAGTAGCCCGGGTACGTGGCGAAGCGGCCGATGATCGAGTTTCGGGCGTAGGTGCGGTAGATCTCCCGACCGGTGGCCTGGAACATGCGCAACAGGTGCGGGGACCAGACCGACATCATGATGTTGCGCATGCCGCCCTTATGCGTGAAATAGGTCGACGGCTGCTCCAGGCCGAGCCCCACCTGGGCGACCTCCCAGGCGGGCACGTCGTGGGCCGGGGTGTCGTTCGGTTTGCGAGGCTCGCCCAATCGATAGCGATAATCGTCCTTCCACCAAAGGGTTTTCGTGCCGGTGAACTGGCCATCGGGATAGATCGTCACCTTTCCCTCGGGCACGACGGGATGCGACCACAGCCCGGCCAAAGTGTGAAACGCCCCCTGCTCTGCCGCATCGAGGTAACGATGTTCACCGGTCAATTCGTACAGGTCCAGCAGATCCCACCAGTAGGGATAGAACGAGATGTTGTAAAACGCTTCGAAGGAGATCGGCTTCTCGCTGCGTCCCTCCATCTGGTGCTTGATGAACTCGTCGGCCTGGCGGCAGACCTCTGCCAGGCGTTGCTTGTCGGGTTGCAGCCGATAGGCGGCCAACAGTTCCGACCATTCCGGCGAGTTGTTGTAGCCGCGACTATGGCGAGGCTTGCCGCCAGCCAGGGCCAGGTCCTTGATCCAAGGATTCAACTGGCCTAGCAGGCGGTCGAGCCCCTGCCAGTAGGACGTACCGTAGAACTGCGTGGGCACGACCAGGCGTTCCGGGCCCGCAGGGCGTTTCTTGGGCCGGGTGCTAAAGGCCGTCGGCCGCGTGAGCGTGAACTCGATCGTGGGCAGGGCCCGCTCGGCCCAGAGCTTCTCGTCGCGGGTCAACAGGGCGGCCGAGACCACGGCCAGCGGCGAGGAGTGGGTGACGGTCGATTCGATCTCGATGTTCCAGAAGCCCTTGAGTTCGCTATTCCAGCCAGAGGCATCGGCATCGCGCATCAGGTCGATCATGTTCAACGCGGCCTGGGTGAGCGAGGCCTTGAGCGGGCGCCGGTAGTCCTACACCCCCATCACGTGATCCGAGAGATATGCGAGCGACTGGCGCCAGTCGCCCGGCACGGCTAGCAAGCGCCAAGCCACGGTCTGCGGCGAACCGGCCTTCCACCGCGATCCTTCCAGCCCAAGCACCGGCGAAAAGATCGACGGCTGCACCCGGCCCGCGGCGTTCAACAGCGAGAATCCGTAGGGCGACTGCTCGGCCTCGGCCCAGCGGAACGGCAACCGTGCGGGCTCGGCCACGACGGCCAGGCACGCCGAGCGATCGGCTGCGCCGGGGGCTGCGATCTGCACCAGGGCCATCGGGTGCGGCATCATCGTGCTGGGCACCAGTTCGGCCGAGTTGGGCAACCGCTGAAACTGGTACAACGGCGGCAACTGGACAAACTGCGTCTCGCTACGCGAACGATCGTCAAAGGCGCAGAAACCGACCGAATACACGCCGTCGCGAGCGGGGGTCACCGTGAGCGAGAACCGAACGTCCTGGCTCTGCGGTTCCAGCGACCAGCGTCCCACGGAAGCCCGTCCGGCCTTGTCAACGTACTGCACTTCGACCGTCGCGGAGTCGATCTGTTTGGCGGCTCGCGGAACAAGGCGCTCGGCCGGGGCGGCGAAGAACGGGTTGGCCGAGTCGCGGACTGCGTACTGTTTGCCGGCGACGATGACCTTGTGCGGCACCGTGGTACCCGACCAGTGAGGAAAGCACCAGACAGACCGAACGTTGACCTGCTCGGCGTGCATCAGGAACAGCCGTTCGGCCTGCGGCTCCTTTTCTAAGGCGATCCATTGATCCCCCATGCGCAGCTCGGTCTGGCGCACAATCTGTTCTATGCCGCTTTGGTCCTCTTGAGCCAGGAAGCTGATACGTAATTGCCCGTTATCCAGATGAGCCACGCGCTTGCCGGGACGGTCCGTTTTGAGCTTGGGCGTGCCGTCGTCCTGCGCGGCCACGGCGACCGGCTTGGGAGCCACGCGGTACTGAGCCACCTGCCTCGGCGTAAGCTTGTTGGGATCCAGCGAGCC
>JBDKTH010001041.1:0-11059 GCA_039680305.1 Thermoguttaceae bacterium
TACGCTGGACGCTCTGGCCGCCGTGATGTCTTCGTTTAGCCTCGGCACTTGTGCCGAGAGTCGGATTGGCATCGTGGATCCGGCTTCCGCTCGGCACAAGTGCCGAGGCTAAACAGTCGATCGCATGTTTGGGGCCCAATGGTCTGTAGTGACTGAACGACTCACGTGAACAACCCATGACGACTCTCCAGAAGCAACCCAAACGTCCGCGTCTTGCCATCATCGGTGGCGGGCTGGCCGGATTGGCGGCTGCCGTGGCGGCGGTGGAGCAGGGGATCGAGGTCGAACTGTTCGAAGCCCGGCGACGCCTGGGAGGCCGGGCGGGATCGTTTCACGAGACGCAGTCTGACGAACTGATCGATCACTGCCAGCACGTTTCCATGGGCTGCTGCACCAGCCTGGCCGACTTCTGCCGCCGGACCGGCATCGCCGACTGTTTCCGTCGCTACGAGCGTCTCACGTTCATCGGGCCCGATGGACGCCCGTGCAACTTCTCGGCCTCTCGATGGCTTCCGGCCCCGCTGCACCTGTTGCCCGGCCTGATGCGGCTCGACTACCTGGGCGTGGCCGAGCGATGCCGCATTCCCAAAACGATGCTTCGACTGGCTCGCCTGCCGATCCGCGGCGACGAGGACCCGCGAACCGTGGAAGCCTGGCTGCGCGAGCAGGGCGAATCGGAGCAGGCGATCCGTCGGTTTTGGGCCGTGGTGCTGGTCAGCGCGTTGGGCGAAACGCTCGATCGGGCTTCGCTGGCCGCAGCCCAAAAGGTGTTTGCCGACGGCTTCCTTGGCTCCCGCCACGCCTACGAACTGGAGATCCCGCAGGTCCCCCTCGGCGAGATCTACGATCGACGGCTTGCCGCCTGGCTCGCGGCTCACAATGTCCCCGTGCACTTGAGCACTCGCGTCAAAATGTTGGAAGACGACGGTCAGCGAGTCACCTCGCTGGTTCTGCCCGACGGCTCGCGACGGCCGTTCGACTATTTCCTCGTGGCCGTGCCCTGGCATCAGGTGCGAACGCTCTTTTCCGAGTCGATGCTGCACGCCCTGCCGGCCCTGGCGGATGTCGAGCAGATCGCCGCGTCACCGATTACGGGCGTGCATCTCTGGTTCGACCGGCCGATCATGTCGCTTCCGCATGCCGTGCTCATCGACCGCCTTGGCCAGTGGGTCTTTCGTCGGGATGCGGCCCGCCACTACTACCAGGTGGTGATCAGCGCGTCAGGCGAGCTCAAGGGCCGCGGCCGCGAGGAGGTGGTCCATCAGATCGTGGACGAACTAGCCGACATCTGGCCGGCCGCGCGCGATGCTCAACTCGTGCATTGGCGCATGGTGACTGAGCCCTTGGCGGTGTTTTCCGTGCGTCCCGGGTTGGACCGTCTTCGTCCCTCTCAATCGACTCCAATCCCGAACCTTCTCCTTGCCGGCGACTGGACCTCCACCGGCTGGCCCGCGACCATGGAAGGCGCCGTGCGCAGCGGCTATCTTGCGATCGAGTCCCTGCTTCGCAGGGTGAGGTAATCTCGGCCCCCCCTTGCTTCTCCAGTTCCCCTTGGTTAGGCTCAGCCCTGGTGACGGAAATCAAATTCCCGATCCGTTCCCCCCCGTTGAACGCACCAGCCCACGGATCCGCCATGAAGTGCTTGTCTTGGTTCGTCGTTTGTTGCATGTCCGTCGCATATGCGTCGGCTGCAGATATCCATGTCTCGCCGGACGGTTCGGACGAAAGCCCGGCTACCGCCACTGAGCCCGTCAAGTCGCTGGAGAAGGCTCGCGATCTGGCCCGGGCCGCCCGAAAGGCGAAGCCCGAAGAGCCGATCCAGATCCTTCTTCATCCGGGCATCTACATGGTTCGCAAAACCGTTGAGTTCACCAAGGACGATTCCGGGACGAAATCTGCCCCACTCACGATCAAAGCCTGGAAGGACCCCAAGAGCCCGAACGACTGGCCGAAACTCGTCGGCGGAGTCGTTGTATCGGACTGGAAGAAATCCGACTTTCGCACGAAGTCGCTTTCATCGGCCGGAGGACAGGTTTTCGAAGAGGACCTGAAGCCGCTGGGCATCCACGGCAAGTTTCGGCAGCTCTATCTGAACGGGGCGCGCCAGATCTGGGCCCGCTATCCGAACTCCGATCCGGCGCTTCCGTATTCCGGCGGTTGGGCGTACGTCGACGGCAAACGCATTCCCATGTACAAGGATGTCGAAGGCGAACGAACCGATACGGTCGTCGTGCGAGCAAGGGACCAGCGCAACTGGTCGCGTCCGACCGACGGCGAGGTGTGCATCTTCCCTCGCTACAACTGGTGGAACCGCATCGAGAAGATCCGCGAGTTCGATCCGGCGACACGCACCATCACGCTGGAAAAAAAGATGCAGTACGCCGCCCGGCCGGAAGACCGTTACGCCGTGTTCGGCATGAAGGAAGAACTCGATGCACCGGGCGAATGGTACCAGGATGTCGAAGGCCAAAAACTCTACTTCCTGCCTCCTAAAACGCTGGAGAGGGCGGTGGTGACCGTTCCGACTGTCAACACCATCCTGAGCTTCAAGAATGCATCGAACGTCGTCGTTCGCGGATTAGAGTTCACCTGCGCGGAGGCTCAGGCCGTTCGGCTGGAGAAATGCGAGCAGATCGTCATCGCAAAGTCGCTCGTCCACGATCTGGGCTATTTCTCCGGGGCAGGCATCTCGATCCACGGCGGCCATGAGTGCACGGTTCACGGCTGCGACCTTTGGAATCTCGGTGGACATGGCGTGGAAGTGCATGCCGGCGACAACGTCAAAATGGAGAAGTGCAATCACGTCGTGGACAACTGTTACCTCCACCACGTCGGCCAGTTCAACCGGCACGGCATCGGCCTGATGCTTGGCAGTTGCGGTGTGACCCTGGCGCACAACCTGATTCATGACATGCCCCGCTGCGGCGTCTTCTATGGCGGCGTGTTGAATACGCTGGAATACAACCGGATTCGCCACTGTAACCTGGAAATGGAGGATACCGGTTGCACCTACGGCGGCGGGTGGACCGGCGGCTGGACCACGATCCGCTACAATCATTGCACGGACAGCATCGGGTTCAATAACCACGGCAAGTTCTTCGTCTTCGCCTGGGGGATCTACCTGGACGAGGCTGGCTGCGGGTTCGATGTCTATGGCAATATCGTCGAACGTTGCCAGGTCGGCGCGATGCATCTGCACAACGCGCGCGAAAACCACATCTACAACAACATCTTCGCGGAAAACGGCTGCTCCGACCCGAATCCCGAACGGTTCGGCACGACCCATCAGATTTCGCTGCAGGGCTGGAACGACGATCCGAACGGGTATTTCCTCAAGGTCCGCGAGCCGGTGATGGTGAAAGAGTACGATCGGCTTGTCAAGAATCCCGAGTGGAAGAAGATGCGAGGCATGGCCGTCCCGCCGAAGGAGACCATTCTGCCGGACGGAACCGTCATGCGAGGCAACCGGGTGGAACGGAACATCTTCTATTATCCTGGGCAACCGAAGTCGCGGTATGTCCGCGTTGCCAACTGCAACCTCCAAGCGAACGTCTTCGATCACAATATTGTCTGGAACGGCGGCAAGGAACCGCTCACGACCGGCATGAAGGGCTACAAGGCCGTCAAGGCCGATCTGACCGATCGCATCCCGAATCGAGGATTCCCCGTTGCCTCGGAGGAACTGCTCAAACGCGACGCTAACCAGACGGCGGCACAGGGCTGGTCCTGGTACCACAAGCAATTTCCCGACGTGAAGTCGGAAGTCGTCACCAACGAGGAAGGCAATCGCACGCTACGGATCGCCGCCGCGCACAATCCCGAGAAGAAGTACGTCAAGTACGCTTGCATCCGGTCGAAGCCTTTCGCGTTCGAGCCGGGCAAGGATTACCGCCTTGCGTTCAAGCTGCTCACCAAAGACGCCTCCGGGGCGACAACCGCCCGGCTGGTCAACGAAGCGAACGGGCTTTGGCAGGCGTTCGGCTCGCAGTCCTTCCGCCCGCAAGACGGGGAGCGGACCAAATGCCAGATCACCTTCCACTATCCTTCCAAGGGCGAGAAGGGCTACGACCAGCGGCTGGGCGAGCTGAGTATTCAGTTCGAATTCTGTTCCAAGACCGGGACGGCGGAAATCAGCGACTTGGCCCTGGAAGAAGTCCTGCCGGCATCGGAGTGGGAGGCCTGGCAGCAGGCGGGGGGCGACGTTCATTCGATCGTTGCGGATCCGATGTTTGTCGATGCCAAGCACGGCGACTTCCGCCTGAAGCCGGAGTCGCCCGCCCTGAAGCAAGGCTTTGAACCGATCCCCTTGGACAAGATCGGCCCCTACGCAGACGACGCCCGCGCAACCTGGCCCATCCAAGAGGCCGAAGGCGTTCGCGAACACCCCGAATGGCTCCGTTCCGTCCCGATCAACGACTGAACATCGGCCCGCTGTTCAACGACTGGGCCCAACCGTAGGCGATTACGGTATTCGCCGGGGATAGGCCTTACGGCATACTACCACCGCGGCGTCCTGCGCCCTCGATCCGTCGTGGCCGGCGGGGCGAATTGCACGTTCGGATTGCACAGATCCACCGGCGGATAGCCTTGGTAGGTCGGCAAGGTCCAGAGCTCGGGGGCGGCGGTCGTCTGCCGGTTGATCTCCACGGCACCCAGATCGATCCGTAGTGTTAACTGCGACTTGGGCCAGTTGATCTCGACGACCCGAGGCAGGACGAGCATCGTCAGCGGATCGCGGCGGTGCTGGCTGGTGATGGCACTGGCCACCCGCTGCCCTTGAGCGTCGAAGAGGTGCTGCTCGAGCACGAAGGCTTGCGAGCCATCGATGATGGTGACCTTTGTCGTCGGCCCGTCGGGCGTTTCGCGGATCGTGCGGATTTCGAAGCGATTGTTGGCCAAGGGGAAGGGGCCTTGATGGGGCAGGGCCGGGTCGAATTGGACGATCCCCACGGCCTCGATCAGCCAGTCGGGGTCGATCCCCAAGACCCGGCGTGCTTGGCTCGTCGGATACTGTTCGTGCCGGCAGAAGTAGACCGCTTGCGGCTGGTTCCGCCGCACCCAGATCCAGAACAACTCATCGTTGCTCCCCAGGTCGAGTTCCGGGCCGGTCAGGGCCGTCTCCGCCCGCAATCGGAGCCGCCGCGCCCGCTCGAAGAACACACTGGCCCGGAGCGTGGGGAAACCCGGACCGGTAATCGTGGCCCGATTCGTCGAGAACGACTGGATCTGTTGGCTGTTGCTGTTGACCGCTCCGACAATCTGCTCCAGCGTTGGCGACGGCGGCAAGACCGGACGCGAGAACAGGTCGTTTTGCGGCGGCACGACCCGCGGGCAGCTCGCCCCGCTAGCCGCCAGCAGCGCGACACTCACAATCAGCAGCAAGCCCGCTCGTTGTCCATCCATGGAACTTGGGATTTATGATTCAGGATTTAGGATTTGGGATTTGTTTGAGGGGCGGCTAGCTTCGTCTGGACGTCTTCGCGGTTGCGGCGAAGATGGAAACCAGTTCGTTGCACTCCTGCATGAGGGCGTTCAGTTGTGAGGGTTTGACGATCGTCGATTCGGCTAGAAGTTCGAGTCAGTAGAGGGCTTCGTCCGCTTCCCGCAATGATATTTCGATGAGGGATGTGAAGTGCCTTTTGGAGGAGGCACGCAGGGCTTCGCGGTAGTTAGCCCCCACAGACGTGCCGGCCCGAAGCAGTTGACGACCTAGCACATCCCCAATTCGTCCGCCTGGCAACGCCGCCACCAGCCTCACGATCCTTAACGCAGACTCCTTGGTCCGCTTCCGCAACTCATCACGGTCCATAAACACGCCCCTTCGAAAATGTCACATGGTTTCTCGCAACTCCTTCCCTTTACTCCTACCGATGCCCCGACTCGTCCACAAAATCCCAAATCCCAAATCCGAAATCCCAAATGTCAGGCTGCTTTGGCAAACAGCAGCTTGGCCAACTCCTCTTGGATCTCGTTGATCCTTGCCTCCGTGGGAATCGCGGTGGGCACCTTGTAGGTCGCATCGCGACGGGGGCAGTAGAGCACCAGCACTTGCCGGCCTTGCTCGTCCAGCTCCGGCTCGTCTTCTCGCAACACGCGGCGGCGGACCAACAGCAGCGCGAGCACGTAACGCATGTCTTGCTTGTCGGGCTGCTCGGCCAACTGCTCGAAGAACTGAAGCATCACGTCGTTCGGCGCCCAGTGCATCCGTTTGTCGTTCGGGCTGGGCATCTGCGACTTCCACCAGCCGAGCGTTCCCTCGGGCGGCCCTTGCCAACTCTCGGCGGCAAAATCCTTGCGCACCAGTTCCGACCCTTCCTCGAACAGCGCGGAGTAGAAGGTCTCCCCGGGAGCGAACTCCCTCCCGGTCGCCGCGCACCGTCGCGTGCAACGCTGAAACTCGTACTCCATGCCACTTGTGCGGCGCACCAGGCCGCACCACGAACCTGCCTGGGTTTCTCTCGTTCAATGATACCAAGAGGGCCCGGCAACCATGCCAGGCCCGCGAAGGTTACCCGAAATGGGGTTTTGACTCAATACGCAGTAAAGAACCGGTTACTCGTGCCCCCCGGCCCAATGCCGATCCGGATCGGACGCATGCATCGCGGGCAATGACCCTCGTAGGCGGTCTCGTCGCGATTGACGTAAACCCTTGCATAGACACCACAACAGGCGAATTGAACGCCCAAGAACCGTCGTCGGCTCGGGCTGTTGGATTGGGTGTCTCCCCCGTTGGGGTCGCTGGAAAGGTCCAGATGTTCGCCAGTCATCGGAACAGATCCCTCCGAAATACTAGTCGGGCGACTTTTGGGCCCGCCTGCCACGTATTGCCTAGCGCCCCGAGCACAAACCCACCTCCTCCAGCATTGTATCGACAGGATCCCGGATTATGTTAGGGAGGCTAGGCAAAATGCCGATATCCGAAAAGGCCGAAACGAGCCGTCGCGAGATTGTCGCGAACCGGCAAGCTTGACTGGTACACTATAGTTCATTAGACTGTTGTGACTGTCTAGAATTCTTGGGAGCGTCGTAATCGTGACACGTGTGACCTTACTAGGCCTGTTGCTATTGCCCCTTACCGGGGACAGGCCTTAGGGTTCGCACCTACGTTTCTCAAGTGAACGAGCCGAACAGAACCCCGAGGCCTGCGATCGCCTTGGGGTTTTTTTATTGGATCTTGGCTGGAGGATGAGGACATGTCGACGGGTGTGAACCGCCGCCGGCGACTGCGACCGACGAGAACCTGGTTGGTGCTTCCCGCGCCGACCAGGGGTCGGCACTCGGCGTTGTCGCGTCTTGCGGATTCGTTGTTCACCTCTTCATAGGAATGACTTGCCATGTCTCAATCGTCTTCCCGTCCCATCGTGATCTTCGACACCACGCTCCGCGATGGAGAACAATCGCCGGGCTGTAGTATGAACCTGGCCGAGAAGATGGAGGTCGCCCAGGCCCTGGTCGAACTGGGCGTCGACGTCTTTGAAGCCGGGTTCCCCATCGCTTCGCCGGGCGACTTCGAGGCCGTGTCGACCATCGCCCAGAACATCCGCGGCGCAGTCGTCTGCGGACTGGCCCGCTGCCGCAACGAGGACATCGATCGCGCGTGGGAGGCGCTCCGGCACGCCGAACAATCGCGAATTCACGTCTTCCTGGCCACCAGCCCCATCCACCGCGAGCACAAGCTCCGCATGACCAAGGACGAGATCATCGATCGCGTCGTGGAGGGCGTGCGCCGGGCCAAGGGCTATTGTCCCAATATCGAGTTCTCCGCCGAAGACGCGATGCGCACGGAGACCGACTTCCTCTGCCAGGTCGTCGAAGCGGCCATCGACGCCGGGGCGACCACGGTGAACATCCCCGACACGGTCGGCTACACCACCCCGGCCCTCATGCACCAGGCAATCAGCGCGATTCGCGAACGCGTGCCGAACATCGCCAAGGCAGTGATCAGCGTCCACTGTCACAACGACCTGGGCATGGCCGTGGCCAACAGCCTCGCCGCCGTCGAGGCCGGCGCCGGTCAGGTCGAGTGCACGATCAACGGGATCGGCGAACGCGCGGGCAACTGCGCCCTGGAAGAGGTCGTGATGGCCCTGCGCACGCGTCACGACTACTACCAGGCCGACACGCGGATCCAGACCCGCCGCCTCGTGCCCGCCAGTCGCCTCGTGGCCAACATCACTGGCGTGTTCGTACAGCGCAACAAGGCGATCGTCGGCGAGAACGCCTTTGCCCACGAAGCGGGGATCCACCAGGACGGCTACCTCAAGGAACGGACGACCTACGAGATCATGCGGCCCGAAGACGTCGGCTTTTCCAAGAGCGACCTCGTCTTGGGCAAGCACAGCGGCCGCGCCGCCCTGGCCGCCCGGATCAAGGTCCTGGGCTATCAACTCGGCAGCGAGCAGCTCAACACGGTCTTTGAGCAGTTCAAGGTCTTGGCCGACAAGAAAAAGCACATCTATGACGCCGACCTGGTAGCCTTGATCGACCAGCAGATGCGGGCCGTAAGCGAGATTTGGACCCTCGAGTCGTACCAGTTGCACTCCGCCACGGGCCGGACCCCGGAAGTGACCCTCACGCTCCGGCATGGCGTCGACGTAGTCAGCGCGAAGATGTCGTCCGGCGACGGCCCGGTCGACGCCGTTTTTCTCGCCCTGCGCGAGATCACCGGGATCGCCATGTCTTGTAAGGACTTCCGCGTCCACAGCGTCACGGTCGGGCACGACGCCCAAGGCGAAGTGACGGTCCAGGTCGAGTACAACGGCCAGGTCTATCGTGGCCGCGGCGTCTCGACCGACAGTCTGGAAGCGAGTGCCAAAGCCTTCTTGAACGCCGTGAACCGGATCGCCACGCTTGGCGACGGCCCCACCCAGCCGTCGGTTGCCCCATAGTGGCGCGAGCAATACCCGTTATAATAGATCGCAGCAGCGGTCTTCTTCTTTCTTGCCGCTGTCTGTTCGACGGCCGAGTGGCGGAATGGCAGACGCATGGGATTTAAAATCCCAAGCCCCTAACCGGGCGTGCGGGTTCGAGTCCCGCCTCGGCTATTGAGTTTCTGGTCGTCTCAGAGAGTCGCAAAGGCCCGCAAAACGGGCCTTTGCGCGTTTCCCGAGGGTTGTGGCACACTCAGCGACCAGCGGAAAGAGCGGGGCCTTCCTGCTCTTGCTCGTGGCACGGCTCGCGGTGGTTCAGAACGTCCAGACGCACCGGGCGAAGAGCCCTTCCAGCAGGAGGTCGGTGGAGGCGGACGAGTAGAGGCCTTCGTCGTTGCCGTCGACAAAGGCCGAGCGATCGCCGGCGTTGAACCAGTCGACGATCTCGTAACCGGCGCTGACTTCGAAGCAGCGGTAACGCCACGCCAAGCCTGCGGCGACTTCCAGCACTGGCACGGCTTGCTGATACTCGTCCCGGACCGAGACGATCGACTGCGCGCCCGCCAAGTTGGTCTCGGTGAGCTGACTGTCGAAGCGGCCGTACATGAGTGAGCCGGCACCACGGCCAAACAGGCTGAAACCGTGGCCCAACTCCCACTGGCCCGCCACTCCCAGACGCAAGCCAAAGGCGTTCAGGTCGACAGGGTGGTTGACGGAAGCATTGCTGAAGTCCCGCCCGTCGTAATTCGCGCGGAATTGCTGGTCGATCGTTGCCCAGCGAGGGCCGCCAAACATCTTGACGTTGGCCGACGGGCTCAGGCACCACTGGTACGACGCTTCCAGGTCAAACACGTGGTATTTCAAGCTGCTGAAGGCGTTGGCCGTTGCCGCTTCCTCATAGAGGGCCGGATGGTTGCGGGTTGCCCAGAGATTGCCATTGGCCGGCTCCGCGGCACTGCCCGAGGCCGAGGTGTAGAAGTACGTGTAGGCGAACCCAACCTCCCAGCCGCTGGCCAGCTGGCGGGCGATGCCGACACGCAGGCCGGCGTCGCTGCCGAATCCCAATTTCTGGACCGCGCCGTCGCCGACAGCCAAGGCGCTGTCGTCGGTGGCGATCGCAAAATCGAGATCCCGGCGATGCAGCTGCCAGGACAGGAATTCGCTGCTGACTTTCCAGCCGGGACAGACACACTCGCCGCAGTTGAAGGAACCGGCGTTCCCCGCAGATTCCAGTTGGTCCAGACGTTGACGCAAGGCGGCGACCTCCGCCGCCAAACCGGCGGGATTCCCCGGTCCGATCACCTCGCTGGAGAAGGAGGCAGGAGCCACAGACGCTGTCTCTTCCGCGGAAACCGGGCAGGCGGCAAGAAGGCCCGCCAGGCAGACACCAACGGCTACAACCGAGCTTCGCAGTCGCATGATTTACCCTCCGTGGGGACAGATCGCCGGTCTATACGAGTGGACCTGTCTATGCGAGTCATATCGACCCTCGGCTTCTCGCTCTAGCAAGAAAACGACGCGTTGAGCCGCAGAAGGTGGCATGGCTCCTAGCAAAATCGGTAGCACGCTTTTGGGCCCCAAAACCCCTGAGAAAGGCAGGGTTGTACTCGCTCGATACATTCAGCACAAACCACAATTCGAGGCCCAGTGGCCCCGGACGCACGACTCGACTGTTGGCGGTTGTAGCGGAAAATCGCGTCGGGGTGCTTGTGTCGATGGGCCGCTGAGGGTAGCGTATAGGCAATTTGGACTACGCACTAGCCAAGGTCCCGCACCATGAGGGTGCAGAGGGATGCTTGGCCAGAACTTGCAGCTGAATTCTCTGGTTCCCCCCTGCCGCGTGTCGAACGCGCCCCTGATGATCTGCGACCCTGGCCCCCGTGAACGCCCCTTCGTCTTGCTGATGTCGGGAGATCGTGTTGGGAACACTTGCCCCACGCGTGCCATCTGGTGGATTGGGCGGGGGCCCCATCGTTCAACGACGCCCCAGGCGTCTGAGGGCCACATTCTGCCGCAGTTCTGTTGAAGAATCACCCTGAAGGAGGGTTGGTCATGACGAGGCAACCACGAAACAACCGACGGCGACAACCCTCAACTCCAAGGCGACCGAAGTCTCAGCCGCGAAACCGGTTTCGCCTTCCGGCCCTGGAGCGGCTGGAAGACCGCCTCGACCTCTCTCTGGCGCTCGA
>JBDKTH010000328.1:0-4225 GCA_039680305.1 Thermoguttaceae bacterium
GATCCTCAGCCGCAAGTTGGGCTGGTGGTGCCTGGGGATCGAGCCGCCCGAAGACCCGTTCCTCCCCGAGCGGAACCAGGGCTTCTTCATCTTCTACACGATCGCCTCGGTGATCTACCGCTGGTTCGTGCTGTTTTCGATCCTCTATTTCCTCTACAAGGTGTTCGAGCCCTATGGGTTGAAGGTCATCGGGCAGGCGATGGTCGGGGCGTCGCTCTATGCCATCCTCATTCAACCGCTGTACCAACTGGGCAAGTATCTCCATGTGCCTGGGAGGCTGGATAAAGTGAAAAAAGTCCGTGTGGGCGCAACCTTGGGGATCCTCGCCGCCCTGCTGGCCGGGTTCCTGTTGATTCCGCTGCCGATGCACCTCATCAGTTCCTTGGAAGTCCAGGCCCGCAACGCCGATTCGGTCTACATCGATGTGCCGGGGGTTCTCAAGGAACTCTATGTGAAGTCGGGCACCCCGGTCGAACAAGGGCAGCGCCTGGCCCAGTTGGCCAATATCGACCTGGAGCTGGAAATCGCCGAGTTGAAAAGCCAGGTCGATCAGCAGCGGGCCCGGTTGGAGAATCTCGAACGCAGCCGCTTCTCCAATTCGGAAGCCACCCGGCAGTTGCCGGCAGCCCAAGACGCCCTGCACACCGTGGAGAATCAGCTCCAGAAGAAACTGACCGACCTCAAGCGGCTCACCCTGGTCGCACGCGCCTCCGGCACGGTGATGCCGCCGCCGTGGACCGAGCGGCGAGAGGACCCCAACGGGCAGTTGCCTGCCTGGTCCGGCACGCCGTTGGACGACAAGAACCTCGGCGCCCTGTTGCCCGTCGACGTCCTCTTCTGCCAGGTCGGCGATCCGCACAAGCTGGAGGCGATCCTCGTCGTCGACCAGGCCGACATTCCTTTCGTCCAGCTGGGCCAGAAGGTCGACGTCATGCTCGACGAGTTGCCCGGCGAGATCTACCGTAGCGAGATCACGGAAATCTCGCCCGACGCGTTGAAGATCAGCTCCAAGCGGCTCTCGACCAAAAGCGGCGGCGAGTTGGCCACCAAGACCGACGAATCGGGCGTCGAACGGCCGATGAGTCCGACCTACCAGGTCCGCGTCCCGCTGGACGATCCCGGCGGCCTGATGCGGCTGGGTCTGCGCGGCCGGGCCATGATCTACGCCGACTGGCAGACGCTCGGGCAGCGCACCTGGCGGCTCATCACCCGCACGTTCAATTTCCACCTGTAAGTCGCCTCTCCCTCCGGGAGAGGGTTAGGGTGAGGGGAATCGCCATGGATATCTGTTTCGACCGTTCCCCTCACCCCGGCCCTCTCCCAGAGGGAGAGAGAGTCCCGGTCGCAAGCGACTGGACTAAACGGTGGGGAAGTCGTTCATTTCCGGCAAGTTGCCCCGCGCGTCCAGCGGCAGCGCACGCAGCGGCGTGAGAATCGCCAGATCGGCGCGCGCCTGGGCCTCGGCCAGATAGGCGGCCGAACACTCGACCTCGGCAAGCGCCAACGTGTTGGGAATCCAGACAATCTTCGCTGCGGCCGGATCGGTACGCCCGGCGGCACGTACGGCAGCGTCGAGGATCTCGCGGTCGGTCGGGTAATCCAGCGGCAACATCGCGGCCGTGGCATGATTGGCCGTGATCGCGTTGAGCCGCGTCGCCTCGACATCCATCTGGCCGAGGATCTGGCTCTTGCAGAACTCGGCGAGCCCCAGGCCGATCGCGTTGCCGTGCGTTTCCGGCGTCAGCCCCCGCACGGCGATCGTGCGGACCTTGGGCGTCTCGCCCTCGACCGCCTTGTGGTCGTCGAACTTCCGCCCCACGACATTGGTATCGAGCCCCGTGCCGCTGATGTTCTTGCCGATCCGGTCGATCAAAAGGAGGTCCACCGCGTCAAACGGCAGCCGGGCCATCCAGGCCTTGGCCTGCACGAGAAGCTCCTTTTCCCGGACCTCAAACTCCTCCGGCGCGATGGCCTCGAGGAGGGCCGTCTGGTCGTAGGCGTTTTCCACGATCCCCAGCCCGGCCAGGATGTGGCACTTGGCAAACACGGCGTCGGCCACGCTGCGGATGATCTGGGCGAAGCTGTACTCCTGGATCGCCCTATGATAGACCTGGGCGCCCTGGCATTTTCCCAAGCCGATCAACAGCATCTTCATCAGCCCGCTTTCGATCGGGCCGACGAACCGCGTGTGCGGCTTGATCCGGTTGACCACCAGCACGTGGTCGGCCTCGTAGGCCAGCCGGTCGAAGTGCACCGGCAAACCTTCTTTGGTCTGGCAGACGACCACGGTCTCCATGCTCGACCGGATCGGACAGCCCACGGCCTCTTCGGTGATCCCGTACGACTCGACCACCTCGCGTTGCCCCTCGGCCGTGCCGCCACCGTGGCTTCCCATGGCCGGCACGATAAACGGCCTGACCCCGAGCCGCTTCAAATGCTCGACCGCCGCGCCGAGGATTGTTGGGATGTTGGCGATCCCCCGGCTACCCGCCGTAATGGCCACGCTCTGGCCCGTCTGAACCCGCTTGCCCAACTGCAGCCGGGCAAGCTGCCGATCGACCTCGCCGGCCACGTCGTTGATCCGACGCGCCTCCAGCGCCTGCCGCACGCGGAACATGAGGGGATAGCTCGCCATCGTAAAATCCTTGTTTGCTCGCCTCCATTCTACCCGATCCCCCACCGACCCGCGACCGTTCGTCCTTACTCCCTCTCCCTCCGGGAGAGGGCCGGGGTGAGGGGAACCGAGCTAGACGCTGGGGGCAAGATCCTGTTGCTGCGGCAGCTTGATGCTGTGGCATGCAGAACGCCCCGTAGGGCGGCGCCGAGCTTGCGAGGCCCGCCACCGCACTGCCCCGGGGCTGGCGGGCCTCGCAAGCTCGCCACCGCCCTACCTTTCAGCCCAGGCACATGCCGACCCACGGCTGCACCGTGTGACGGCATGCCACCCGATGCAGTTCAACGCGTCTGCTGCTGCGTCGCCTGCACGCCGCGATACGTAAACAGCAGCGCCACCGCCCCAACAGTCAACGCCACATCCGCCACGTTGAAGATCCCCGTGCGAACGGGCCCGATCCCGAGATTGAGGAAATCGGTGACAAGTCCGTTCTGATGCACGCGGTCGATTAGGTTTCCGAGGCCACCGGCCAGGAGAAGGACCACGGCGCCGAACGGGACCAGGTGCATGTCCCACCGGGTGGCCAGCACGTACACGGCTCCCCCGAGGAGCACGACGTTCATCGCCGTGAAGACGCAAAAGCGAAGCCTGGGCGTAAGGTTGGCCCCCAGGCTGAGAAACCCGCCCGGATTCAGGGCATATTCCAGGCGGACCACGTTCGCAAGATACGCTTGCGCCGGCCTGCCGCAAAGCGTTTCCGTGGCGATCTGTTTGGTCACCTGGTCGCACCCGACGCAGCACGTTAAGAGGGCCAACGCAAGTGCTAGCCGCGTCCATCGGTTGGTTGGGGGTGTCATCTGCCTTCACTCCATTGATGGGCCCAACGGCAGGTGTACCCGACTGCGTAGCAGTCTGCTTCGAGGGAAACCGGCCGATCCGAGCCCAATCTTACTCCGTCTGAGTTGGCTCGACAACGCAGGTTCGCGATCTCACAGGGCGATTCCGAACGACGGCCTATTTGCTCGGCCGCAAGGATTCCGTGAGCTTGGACGCCACCTGCCGAATCTGCTCGCCCCCCTGTTCCGACACGTCGAAGAGTCCTCCGGGTTCGTAACGTGTCAAGAACATCGATGGAGCAAGTTGCCTGCTCTGAGTCAGCTCATAGTGAATGCTGAACTCGCTGAATACGTCATCGAACGAAGCAGGGCCCTCTCCGCTAGGGATATACTCAAGCTTCCATTCGGGATGAGAGCGGAGGTCAAATCGAACAACGTCTTTTGCCCCGTTGCGGATGAACATTCCCCCGGTTTCCCAGAAGGGATACATCAAGCCTTGTCGTGCTGTCAACATCCAGGGATAATCCGCGTCCATCGTATATTCGCCAACATCGGGGAAGTCGCAGTCGCTCACCGGCCAATGGGCGGCAAGGTGTTCCGCGAGCCGTGTGAACCTTGAAAGCCGCCAACGTACTCGTATCGGAAACGCCAATTCGGAGAGCCGTTCGCAGTAGAGCACTGCTCCCAGCCAGCCAATCGACAAGACCGAGGCGGCGATGGCGAGCCACTTCCAAAGGTGTTCGGGAGACGTGGCCAGGCTCGCCCCAAGAACGAG
>JBDKTH010000221.1:0-5370 GCA_039680305.1 Thermoguttaceae bacterium
CGCTCTGGTTCCAGTATAAACAGAACCTACCGAACAAGTCGAGATACCGGAAAAAACTTTCTGGCCGGACTAAGGAGTGGGGGCGGGGGGGCTGAGGTTAGGGGCTGGGAAGGATTTGGGGATTTCAGATTTCAGATTTGGGATTTCAGATTTGGGATTGGGGATTGGGGATCAGGCGGCCCAGGGACGCGGCATCTTCCACCCGCCCGGTATAGACCTGACGGCCGCTTACCGCCCCCTGCCGTTAGAACCCTCAAAACTCTCAGAGTCAAACCTAAAGTCACAACCTCTCAGCACCCGATCCAGTCGGTGGCTATGAGACTGCTGCACGTGATTCTGGGAGAAGCGGGCAAAATGAGTTGAGTTCTTGAGTGGGGGGGAAATGAGTAGTAGCGACGCAAAGTCGAAATCTGCGCTGGGTTTCTTGACCGTCATCGAGGATCCGGAACACGGTCTCTTCGGAGGCTACCTCGTTTTGAACCTGGCGGGCCGACCGTTGGAGTTCCATTGCACGGCCCCGGTCAAACCCAACCGGGCCCAAGAGATCCTCTACGGGCCGACGCTGGAACCCTATTTGTACGGCGAACAGATTGGTCAGGCCCTGTTGGCAAAAACCAAGCTGCAACCGCTGGTCGTCTGCACCGATCGGGAACCTGTGCTGGCCGTTCGCAGCTTCACCGACGCCCCGGTCGCCTTGGTCCTGCCGCCCGACGCCGCGGCGTCGACCGCTCAGGTCCAAGAATCCGCCGGGAAGGTCTGGCGGGTCGATGCGCCACACAAGGCGTGTGGGCCCATGTTGACGTTCCAACTGGGGCGTAACCGCCTGGCCGTGCCGGAAACGGCCGCCGCCGATCAACGGGCGATCCTCGACCGGCTGACCAAGGTCGCCAGCGAGGCCGATCTGGCGGAACCGTTTGAGCGGATCCGCGAAGCGATCGAAGAGGCTCGTCGGGGAGGGTGAACGCGCGCATGCCGACCGAACTGGATTCGCCCGGACAACAGCCAGAACTCGCCTGGAGCCCGATCGCTCAGCCGCCGGTCTTCGACGTCGACGTCACGCTCAAGGTTCTGCCCTTCGTGACCGGCTGGAACCGGGCCATTCGCCGGCCCGTCGAGGTCGAGGTTCGCGATCTTCGCTGCGCCAGTGCCGCGCCGGAGGTCGTGTCGCTGGTGATCAAACCCGAGCCGGTGACCACGCGGAGCTTCACGTTCGCCGATCCGGACGGGGCCTCAAGCGCGACCGCCTGGAATCCGCCCCCAGCTCCTGCGCCGGCCGTGGGCCAGGCGCCGACGGCGCCGGCCATCCCCCAGGGGCCAGCCGGCGGCGTGCGTCTGACGCGCATCAAGCCGCCGAGCGACGTGATCAAGCTGGAGGATCGCCTCAACTACATCCTCCAGCCTTCCTTGGAACTGCTGTTGACCGAGCGGTCGCTCCACTTCCCCTTCCAGCCGTTTCCCTATCAGCTGGAAGGCGTGGCCTTCTTGTACCCGCGCCACGCCGCCATCCTGGCCGACGAGATGGGGCTGGGCAAGACGATGCAGGCGATCACGTCGATCCGCCTGCTGCTGCGCACCGGTGAGGTGCGGAGCGTGCTGATGGTCTGCCCCAAGCCGCTGGTGACCAACTGGCAGCGGGAGTTTGCCCAATGGGCTCCCGAGATCCCCTTGCTGGTGATCGAAGGCGACCAGGCCAAACGGCACTGGCAGTGGCAACTCCAGGGCGTCCCCGTCAAAGTGGCCAACTACGAACTCTTGCGCCGCGACTTCGAAGGTTTCGGTCCGGGCGAAACGCCGCCCCAGTTCGACCTGGTCGTGCTCGACGAATCACAGCGGATCAAGAATCGCGGCAGCACCACGAGTCAGACGGTGTGTTCCATCCCGCGCAATCGCAGCTGGGCGCTGACCGGCACGCCGGTCGAAAACAGCGCCGAGGATCTGATCGGCATCTTCGAGTTCCTTGCCCCGGGCTTCCTCTCGTCCGACATGAAACCGCGCCGCCTCGGTCAGGCGGTCAGCGACTACATCATCCGCCGGACCAAGGATCAGGTCCTCAAGGACATGCCGCCCAAGATGTTCCGCGACGCCGATCTGGAATTGTCGCCCGAGCAGCGGGCCGCCTACCAGATGGCCGAAAACGACGGCGTAGTGCGGCTCACCGCGATGGGCGAAGAGGTGACGATCCAGCACGTCTTCGAACTCGTGCTGCGGCTCAAGCAAATCTGCAACTTCGACCCGGCCACGGGCGACAGTTCCAAGCTCGAACGCCTCGAAGCCGACCGGGAAGAAGTGGCCAGCAGCGGGCGCAAGGCGATCGTCTTCAGCCAATGGGTCGAAACGCTCCAAAAACTCGCCCAGCGTCTGGGACGCTTCGGACCGCTGGAGTACCACGGCCGCGTCCCCTCGATCCATCGCGACAAGATCATCCGCCGCTTCCGCGAAGATCCCGACTGCCACGTGATCCTGATGAGCTACGGGGCCGGCGGCGTGGGCTTGAACCTCCAGTTCGCCAGTTACGTCTTCCTCTTCGATCGCTGGTGGAACCCGGCCGTCGAGGACCAGGCGATCAACCGGGCCCCTCGGATCGGCGCCGCCGGCCCGGTGACCGTGACCCGGTTCATCACCGTCGGCACGATCGAGGAGCGGATCAACCGGGTCCTGGAGGAGAAGCGCGAGCTGTTCAACACGATCTTCTCCGACACCGAAGGCCACCGCAAACTGGGGCTTAACCAGCGGGAACTGTTTGGCCTGTTCGACCTCAAGTGCCCCAGCGGCACGATCAAGCTCGCTGCGTAGGAATTGCAAATTGAAAATTGAAAATTGCAGATTGCAGATTGCAGATTGGGGTGGGCGAGCCTTTGACGCGTCGGGTGCCACTGGCGCGAGCGCCAGTGCCTTTCTTGAAACGAGCTTGCACGTTGCCTCTCGAAGATATCGTCCATCGAGTAAGGCTCTCAGCCGGCCGCTGGAAGATGCGGGCTACAAGCTCGCCGCGGTTGATGGTCGCGAGTGCGGCCGGTGCGTGATCAACCGGCCCGCCAAGGGGAAGCACTGGCAAAATGCCAGTGGCACACAGCGAGAATTCTCTTCGCCTACTTCCCCGTCTCCGGCACCTGCATCCCCAACGTCTTGACCAGGAACGCCCACTGGTCGGCGGTTTCGTCGATCAGTTTGGCCGTGGGTTTGCCGGCGCCGTGGCCGGCTCGGGTCTCGATGCGGATCAGGACCGGCTTGGAGCAGGCCTGGGCTCGCTGCAGGGCCGCAATGAACTTGAAACTGTGGCCGGGCACCACGCGGTCGTCGGTGTCGGCCGTCGTCACGAGCGTCGCCGGGTAGCAGGTGTTCGGTCGGATGTTGTGACAGGGGGAATAGGCCAGCAGGGCATTGAACTCCTCGGCGTGGTCCGACGAGCCGTAGTCGTCGACCCAGAACCGGCCCGCCGTGAACTTGTGGAACCGCAACATGTCCATCACCCCGACCGCCGGCAGGCAGGCGCCAAACAGCTCCGGCCGCTGGGTCATCACGGCGCCGACCAGCAGGCCGCCATTGCTGCCGCCCTGGATCGCCAGTTTCTCGGGCCGGGTGACCTTGTGTTCGACGAGCCACTTTGCCGCAGCGATGAAGTCGTCGAACACGTTTTGCTTGTTGCACTTCACGCCGGCCTGGTGCCACGCCTCGCCGTATTCGCCGCCGCCCCGGAGATTCGCCTGGGCGTAGACCCCGCCCATCTCCAGCCACGCCAGCCGGCTGGCCGAAAACGCCGGCGTCAACGAGATGTTGAACCCGCCGTAGCCGTAAAGCAGCGTCGGATGGGAGCCGTCCAGGACGAGGCCTTTCCGGTGAGCGATGAACATCGGCACGCGTGTGCCGTCCTTGCTCGTGTAGAAGACCTGCTTGACTTCATAGTCGTCCGGATTGCATTTGGCCTCCGGGCGTCGCCACGGCGTGCTCTGGCCGGTGCCGAGGTCGTAGCGATAGATCGCCGGCGGCGTGGCAAAGCTGGTGAACAGATAAAAGGTCTCCGTGTCGGTCCGCTTCCCGGCGAAGCCGGCCGCCGTGCCGATCCCCGGGAACTGGACCTCGCGCACCAGGTGCCCATCGAGGGCCAGGATTTTTACCAGCGGGCGCACGTCCTTGAGGTACTGCGCCACGAACTGATTGCCGACCAGCGTCACCCACCGGAGCGTCTCTTCGGTCTGCGGGATGATCTCCTTCCAGTTCTTGCGATCAGGCTTGCTGAGGTCGATGGCGATCAGCCGGCACCGCGGGGCGTCCAGGTCGGTCTTGAAGAACAGCACCGAACCATCGCTGCCCACAAGCGAGTACTCGTTCTCAAAATGGTCGACCAACTCCAGGAGCTTGGCCCGCGGATCGGTCAGATCCTTCGTCGTCACGCGGTACTTGTTATCGGTGCCGACGTGCGTGGTGATCACCAGGTAGCGGCCGTCTTCGGTGACCGTGCCGTGGTAGCTCCAATCGGGGTGCTCGGAGCGGAAATAGACCAGTTCGTCGTCCGACTGCGGCGTCCCGAGACGGTGGTAGTAGAGCTTGTTGTTGAGGTTCAGCGACTGGTGCTCCGCGCCCTTCTTCGGCTCGTCGTAGCGGCTGTAGAAGAAGCCGGTGCTTGGCTTGGTCCACGAGGCGTCGCTGAATTTGGTCCACTTGAGCTCGTCGGAAAGGAGTCTTCCGGAGTCGACTTCCAGGACGTGCCACGTGGTCCAATCCGAGCCCGCCTCCGCCCGGCCGTAGGCCAGGTATTTGCCGTCGTCGCTGACGCTCATCTGGGCCAGGGCGACCGTGCCATCTTTGGACCAGGTATTCGGGTCCAGAAGCACGCGAGGCTTCGCCTCCAGCGATTCCTGGGTATACAACACCGCATGGTTTTGCAGCCCGTCGTTCTTCAGATAGAAATACCGCCCGCCTTCTTGGAACGGCGAGGAGTATCGGGGGTAATTCCAAAGCTCCGTAAGTCGCCGTCGGATCCGGTCGCGCTCGGGGATGGCTTCCAGGTAGCGAAACGTGACGCGGTTTTCCGCAGCCACCCAGTCGGCCACCTCCGGGGAACGGCGCACGTCATCTTCCAGCCAGCGATAGGGATCGGCAACCTGGACGCCGTGGTAGACGTCGACCTGATCCCCGCGACGAGTCTGCGGATACACGATCGGTTCCTCCGCCCAAAGCAACGATGCTTCCAGCAGGCTTGCGTGAACAAGCGCGGCCAGCACCAGGAAACGAGACATGAGCCCCTCCCCGTCGAAAGGTTTCCGAGTCGATGCGTTAGGAAATGCCGAATGTCGGATGAGTCTTTTCTAGCACAAGTCAGAGACCAAGGCCAGAGATCCCTGGTGCTACCAGGCTAAGTTCAGTCCAAAG
>JBDKTH010000547.1:0-5826 GCA_039680305.1 Thermoguttaceae bacterium
TTGATCCCCCCCCGCGGCGCGCCGCGGACGCTGGTCCCCGCTCTCAGGCGACGTTGTGCCTCCAATATAACGGTGTTGAGTAACTTTTTTCGCAAGGACCGAGCAACGAAGCTGTCAGCGATCAGCACCCAGGGGAAGAAAAGTAGCAGGCACGCTCCGCCGTGCCGTTCGCTTACCTTGGGTGCGACTGTCCGCTCGGCCAGCGTAGGGAGCCACTGGCGGCACGCCGGTGGCTCCCCAGGTGAGGCCTACAGCGTGACCAGCTTCTCCGCCACGCGGCGCAAATCGCTGACGAACTCCTCCCGCATTGGATCGCGGTATTTGTCCGGCGCACGCAGAAGCGCCGAGGGGTGGTAGGTGGCCAAAGTCCAGGGAGCCCAATCGGTGGCAATGAACTCCCCACGCTGCTTGGTAATGCGAAAGTCTTTACCCATCAGCGCCTGGGCCGCCGTCGCGCCGAGACAGACGAGGATCGTCGCATGGACCACTTCAATTTCGGCTTCCAGCCAGGGCCGGCAGGCGGAGATTTCGCGGCTGTCGGGCTTCTTGTGCAGACGGCGCTTTCCTTGCGGGATCGACTTGAAGTGCTTCACCGCGTTGGTCACATAGGTCTGCGTGCGGTCGATCCCCACCTCGGCCAACGCCTCGTCGAGGATCCGGCCGGCCGGTCCGACAAAAGGCCGGCCCGTCTTGTCTTCTTGGTCGCCCGGCTGCTCGCCGACCAACATCACCTTCGCGTCGGCCGGCCCCTCGCCAAAGACTGTCTGCGTGGCGAACTGATACAGGTCGCACCCTTGGCAGCCCCGGGCCGCTTTGACCAAGGCCGGCAGGGTGAGACGCTTCGGGAGAAAGTCGCGGGCCGTCATGCGCAAGCCCCCTCGTCCAAGAGACGCTTCCCACCACGGCAAATTCTATGCGGCGGGGCTCATGGGGAGTAGTAGCGAGAAGACCAAAGGGTGGCATGCCGTCACGGAGCGTAGCGACGGGTCGGCATGCTTTTTGGGCCTACGAACCAGGAACATGCCGACCCGCGGCTGCGCCGCGTGACGGCATGCCACCCAACGCCATCCGGCCTTCCCACCCTACCGGCTTTCCGCGTCGAAGATCCGGTCGAATCGCTGGCGCGTGCCGCGGAGATGGCGGTCGAAATCGGCCAGGAGGGCCTCGCTGCTGGGGCAGCGGAGGAGTTGGGACAGCTTGGCCAGTTCCGTGGGCTCCTCCGGGAGGTGGCTGCGGGAGGCCGAGTTGAGCAGACGCAAGCGGCCTTCGAGCGTTCGAAGGAAACGATACGCCTCGCTGAAGAACGTGAAATCTTCTGTGGCCAGACAGCCGGCGTCATCGAAGGCGGCCAGGGCCAAGAGCGTGTTGGGGACGCACACGCTCGGCATGCGACGGCCGTGTTTCAGCTGGAGCATCTGCACGAGGAACTCGATGTCGACGAGCCCGCCCGGGCCACGCTTCAGGTTGGCACCGCCGGCGGTGTCTTCCATGCGGTGACGCATGCGGCGGACTTCGGCCGCATCGTTGGCGTGCCAGGGATGGGCGAACGCCGCCTGGGCCACGGCCGCCATCGCCGCTTTGGCCGCCCGGGGCGGACCGATCACCACGCGGGCTTTGCACAACGCCTGCCGCTCCCAGAGCTGGCCCGTGCCGCTGGTGAAGTAGCGAGTGAACTCGTCCAACGATGTGGCTAGTGCGCCGCTCTTGCCGGTCGGACGCAGTCGCGCGTCGACCTCGTAAAGCCGGCCGAGCGGCCCCAACCGGCTGGCCGTGCGGATGATCCGCTGGCCCAGCTCGCTGAAAAAATGCTGGTTCGTGGTCGTTTCGCTCCGCACCGCGTAGCGGCTCGGCGCGGTGTGGCCGTCGGCCTCGTAGAGGAAGATGATGTCCAGGTCGCTGTGATAGTTCATCTCCTGGCCGCCGAACTTCCCCATGGCCAGGATGACCATCTCGCACGGCTCGCCGGCGTTGGGCCCTTCGCCAATCTGCGGCTCGCCGAACTTGGAGACCAGCCGGAGATACTCCCGCGCGGCGATTTGTTCGAGGCACACGTCGGCGATGTTCGATAGCGCCGCGGTGGTGGCCAGGACGTCTTCCTTGCCCAGCAGGTCACGCACGCCCACGCGGAGCTGCTGATCGTTCTTGAAGCTGTGGAGGATCGGCTCCAGGTCTTCCGCCGCGTGGCACAGCTCGGCCAGCGTCTCGCGGAGCGATTCACGCGACGGCAGCTTGTCGAGCACCAGGCTGTCCATCAGTCCGTCGAGCATCCCCGGATTCGTCGTCAGGATGCTGCACAGATAGGGGCTGAAGGCGCACAGCTGCACGCAGAGGTGCAAGGTGGGCGGGTTGAAACTGAACAACTCCCACAGCACCCCCTTGCCGCCCAGCGAATCGCTCACCTGGCCGAGGTTGACCAGCGTCGAATCGGGATCGGGCGTGGCCGAGATCGCCCGCAGAAGCTCGGGGGCGATCGAGGCCAGAAAATGCCGGCAGCGCCGCGTGGAGAGGAAACGGATCTTCTCCTCGCCCAAGGCCATCAGGTTGCGATAGGCCAGCTTCACGTCGCCGAACCGATACTTGCCCAGCACCTCGACGATCCACTCTTCCGGCGGCGACGGGTCGAGCACCAGGTCGGCCTCGGCCTCGGTGTTGGCGTCGTCGCTGAACGCGTCGTGCAGCAGGTGGTCGAGGATTCGGCGGTTCAGTTCCGTCTTTTCCCGATAATCTTCCGCAAAGGCTCCCAGCGCCGACAGCTCCGGCGTGTCCGTGTATCCCATGCGCAGCGCCAGCTTGCGAAGCTCTTCGGGGTCCGTGGGCAGGAGATGGGTCTGCAGGTCGAACATGATCTGCAGGCGGTGTTCGATCTTGCGCAGGAAACCGTAGTTGTCGGCGAGGATCGACCGCTCCTGGTTGCTCAAGCAGCCGATGTGCTCCAGTTGCGTGATGGCTTCGAGCGTGTTGCCGGTTTGGAGCTGCGGGACGTCGGCGCCGTTGAGCAGTTGGAGGAACTGGATCACGAACTCGATGTCGCGGATCCCGCCGTGCCCGGTCTTCACTTCGCGGCCGTCGTCGCCCGCGTCGTTGGTCCGCTGCTCGATCCGGCGTTTGAGGGCCTTGATGCCGCTGATGTCGGCCCGACTCAGGTAACGGCGATAGATCCAGGGACGCATCGTCGCGAGGAACTCGCGCCCCAGGTCGAGATCGCCGGCGATGGCCCGGGCCTTGATGTAGGCCTGGCGTTCCCAGGTGCGGCCGCGCAGGTCGTAGTACTGCAGCGTTGCCGGCAGGCTCATGACCATCGGCCCGCGTTCCCCTTCGGGACGCAGGCGGAGATCCACGCGATAGGCGATCCCCAATCCCGTGGCCTCGGTCAACAATCGGACCAGTTCGCGGCCGAGACGCTCGAAGAATTCGAGGTTGCTGATCGACCGCCGGGCGTCGGTCGTGCCGTCGACGTCGTAGAGGAAGATCAGGTCGATGTCGCTGGAGTAGTTCAGCTCGACGCCGCCGAGCTTGCCCAGCGCCAGCACGACGAAGCGGGCTGGCGTGCCGTCGGAGCCCCGGGGCGTGCCCCGTTGGCCCACCAGCTTCGTCCACGCCGCTTGCAGGGCCGCTTCGACGATCGCGTCGGCCAGGTAGGAAATCTGCGTGGTGACGGTGTGCAGGCTATGCTCGCGCACGATGTCGCCATAGGCGATTCGCAACGTCTCCCGGCGTTTGAACCGCCGCAGGGCCCTCAGGACCGCCTCGTCGCCGTCGAGTTTCGTCACCTCGCTGACCAGCTCTTCGACCAGGGCTTGCCGGGCATACGGCTGGCCGCCGGTGAGCCGCAGCAAGTCGAAACTCTCGGGATCGGCCACCAACAGGTCGCTCAAGTGCTGGCTGGTGGAGAAAATCTGGATCAGCGTGGGCAGGGCCTCGGGATCCCGCTCAAAGAAGGCTCCCAGGGCCAGCGGATTGCGCGACGCCGCCACGAACCGATCCAGGTTGTTCATTGCCATATCCGGATCGGCGCACGTGTCGAGTGACCCGTCGAACTGGTCGCACATCACCGCCAACAGATCCAGCGGTAACCCGGCGGTGGCGATGTGCACCAGGTTGGCGTGGGCCCGGCGAACGTCGACCAGGCCTAACAATCGCAGCCAGCCCGCGGCAGCGGTCGGGTCGTCGAGATAGCGGCGGAGAACGGCGAGGTCCATGGCGTGCTAGAGAGTAGGCAGTTGGCAGTAGGCGGTATGCAGTAGACAGTAGTTTGCGGGACGGGAGAAGGCAAGGGGCGGGGGCGGTACATGTGCTAGCGTGCCGCGTTGGAACGTCCTCATCACCGTCTCCGATGCTGCTGATTCCATTTCACTCCCTCCCTTTCCTCTTTCGTGGTCGTGTTTTCTCTTCTTCAAGCAGACGCAAAGAGGCAAGCTCGGTGCTACGCGGTCCACCACCGTCTCAGCTCTCTCTGCTCTCCACCATGCGTCCAAACAGCGTGAAGGCACTGGCCTCGGAAATCTCCACGGAGACCAACTGGCCGATCAGATTGCGGGGGCCGTCGAAGACGACGATATGGTCTAGGGGAGTCCGGCCGGTCAACTGGAGGACGTCGTCCGCGGCCTCCTGCTTCTGGCTCGCCTTGCTCGGTCCTTCCACGAGGATTTCCACCGTCCGGCCCACCATCGGCAGACTGTCCTCGTAGCTGATCACGTTCTGGACCATGAGCAGGTCGTTGTTCCGCCGCCGCTTCACCTCCTCGGGAACGTCGTCGGCATAAAGCTCGGCGCTCTTGGTGCCCGGCCGGGGACTGTACTTGAAGATGAAACTGTTCTTGAACCGCAGATCCCGCACCAGGGCGACCGTCTGCTGGAAATCCTCCTCGGTCTCGCCGCAGAAGCCGACGATGAAGTCGCTGGTCACCGCCGCCTCGGGCAGAACCTCGCGGATCATGGCGTGCATCTCGCGGTATTCTTCGACCGTGTAACCCCGCTTCATCCGCTGCAAGACGACGTTCGAGCCGCTCTGGGCCGGGACGTGCAGGAAGGGAGAGACCTTAGGCAGGTCGCGGACCGCTTCGAGCAGCTCCCGGGTCATGTGCCGGGGATAGTTCGTCACGAACTTCAGCCGCCGGATACCCTCGATGCCGTGGAGCCGATGGAGGAGGTCCGCCAAATGATAGGTGCGATCCCCTTCGACGCTCTTGTAGCTGTTCACCGTCTGGCCGATCAGCGTGACCTCCAGGCAACCCTGGTCGGCCAGTTTCCTCGCCTCGGCCTCGATCTCGGCCACCGGCCGGCTCTGCTCTGGGCCCCGCACCGACGGCACAATGCAGTAGGTGCAGAACTTGTCGCAGCCGAACATGATCCGCAAAAAGGCCTGATGACGCTGGGGCCGGCCCTGAACATTGCGCATCGGGTCGAACCGGGCAAAGCTCTGCTCGACCTCCGCACGCTTAGTCCCCCTGCGCTCCAGGCTGACTTCGATCTGCGGGCCGGCACCGTCGGCTATCCGGGCGAGCATGTCGGGCAGTTGGGCCAACTGGCCCGGCCCGAGGACCAGATCCACATGCGGAGCTCGCTTGAAGATCACCTCCTGATCCTTCTGCGCCATGCAGCCGATCACGCCGATGATCTTCTTCGGGTGCCGCTCCTTGAGCTCCCTCAAGCGTCCCAGGGCACTGTAGACCTTGTCTTCGGCATGCTGGCGCACGCTGCAGGTGTTAAACAGGATCAGATCGGCCCAGTGAGGATTGTCCGTCAGTTGGTAGCCCGACTGGAGCAAGCTGGCCGCTACCAACTCGCTATCCAGCACGTTCATCTGGCAGCCGAGGGTCTCGATATA
>JBDKTH010000295.1:0-4852 GCA_039680305.1 Thermoguttaceae bacterium
ACCTTCCCGAACCATCCTCGCTTGAGATAACCCGGTCGATTCGGCAGCGTCTCTGTTCCGCCAAGCTCGTTCTCCTTGCTCGCCGAGACGATCTTGAGAAGGTGTTTGCGGCCGTCGCCGAAGGAGCTCACGCCTTCGTTCTCGAGGAATCGTCGCTGGAAGAGCTACAGCACGCTCTGCGGGAGGTCCTTCGCGGCCAGGTGTTCTGCTCACCGCAGATGGTCTATTCGATGTTTCATGCCCTGGCCCGCGGGAACCGGGCGCCCGCCTGGGCTGACCGCGTCGACACGGTCGGCCTCACGCCACGCGAACTCGACATCCTGCGTTTAGTCGCCGGGCAGATGAGCAACAAAGCGATCGCGAAACACCTGGGGCTGTCTCTGTACACCGTCAAGAATCACGTCCACAACATCGTCGAGAAGCTTCAGGTCGAGGGTCGCTTTGCCGCCGTCGACTATGCCCGCCGCCACTACTGGTTAAGCGACGGAACTCACGGTTTGGAGTCCGGGCAGCGATGAGACACACCCCTCTTCGGTGAATGGCTCGGAACGGCCTTGACGGCGGGTGTCAGGGGACTCCCAGACTGCTAGGGCTCCCCCTCGCGGTTCCCATGGCCGCCGCCTCCTATTTCAGCGTCTCCACCAGTTTCTCGAAGGCGGGCTTTTCCAGAGGATGCAGCCGGTCGCCACTCAGACCAAGTCGTTTGGCCTCGGCCAGGGCCTTCCGGGCAGCTCCCTTTTGCCCCACCTGGAGCAACGCCTGGGCCTGATGGAAGAGCAGCGACGGTGACATGCCGTCGGCGGTCGCCTCCTCAAGATCGGCTAAGGCTTGCTGCGGCTTTCCTACGGCCAGATAGACCACTGCCCGCGAGTCGAGCAGATTGGCCGACGGCCCCGCCTGGCGGACCGCCTGCTCGATCAATTGGAGCGATTCTTTCAACTCCGCTCGCTCGAATGCCAGTAGGAGGGCCAAGTTGTTCATCGCCTCGACGTTGCCGGGCTTCTTCTTCAGCACTTCGCGGTAGATCGCCTGGGCCTCCTCCGACCGGCCTTGGATGCCTCGCAGATCGGCAAGGACCATCAGCATCCCCAAAGCACGCTCGTGCTTCTCGAGGGCCGCCAGCAAGATCGCCTCCGCCCGTTTGCGTTGCTCGGGACTATTGTAGGTCTCCTGCAGGATGATCAGCAGCGTGGTCGAAACCATCGTCAATGAGGACTCACGCCAGCCTTTTTCGGTGATTTCAAGAGCTTCGTCGATCCTTCCTTGGCGGGCAAGGAACGCCGCCAGCACCAGTCGCTCCTTGGGTCGCTTGGCGACGTATTCTCGATAAAGAGACTCCGCTTCGCTGGCGTACTGCGACGCCACCTTCTCGTCCTCCTTCTTGGCACGGAAGCTGAACTCATTGAGCGTCGTGGCGACTAGTGCCATTCGGGTCAGGCGAGACTCGGCGTCGCCGTCGGCCTTCTTGAGAAGCCCCTTGAGAAGGTCGATCGCCTCGGCGTGCCGCTTGCGGCCCATCATCGCCTGGGCCCGAAGAACGGTCGTCGAAAACCGGTCCGGCGCAATCTTCTCGAGTTGGGCAACCCAAAGCTCCCCCTCTTGAATCTCGTTTCGCTGGAGCAGAAACTCCACGTAGGCCGACACGTACTGCGGCTCGTTGCCGTGCGAGGCCAGCAGGGTCCGCATGTGCCGACTCCCGTTCACCCAGTCGCCCTTCGCCAGGTGAAGCCGAGCCAGAACAAAGCGGTCGGCCGCCTCGGGCAACTGCTGGGCCTTCAGCAGGTTCTCCAGAACCTCGATCGCCTTTTCCCTTTCCCTACGCTGCGGATGGGACGCCAGCAGCACGGCCTTGGCCCGCCGGTCCTGCGCGGCCGGATTCGTCTTCGCCAGATTCTCATCGATCAATTGCAGCCCCTGTGTGAGGTTCGCGAATCCTCCGCGTCCGGCGAGGATCAAGGCCAGCCCGCGACGGCTCCAAGCGACATCCTCCTCCTTGGCCTTGATCTGGCCCTCCGCAATCCTGCGCAACTGGGCCTCAGCCGGCAGCGGCTTGCCAGTTCGCAGGTAGAATTCCGCCACCTGCCGGGCAACAGCCGAGTCGCCGGGCGCCGCGGCCAGCGATTTCTGGTACGCCTCCTCCGCCCGATCGAGTTGCCCCAAGACCTCGTAACACTGGGCCGACGCCAGGGGCGCCAACCCGGCGGGGATCTTCTGTTTCGCCTCAACGATCGCCTGTTCGGCTTTCTCCTTCTGCCCAGTGCGACCCAAAAAGCGGATCAGAGCCACCCAGGCATCCGTCGCCTCGACGGCCAACTCCACCGCTCGGCGGAACTCCCGCTCCGCCTCGCCGAACATCTCGTCGGCCTCCTTCGTCCGCTGCTCCGCCTTGGCCCGCTGCCCGAGGATGCTCAGCACCTGGCCGAGCCAGACATGGTCGCCGTACTGCTTCGAGTCACGGGCAGCCTGCCGAGCCATCTCCAAGGCACGGTCAAATTCATCCAGTCGCAGGGATATTTCGGACGCCAGACGCCCCAAGTCTGTGGAGAAGGGGTTCTGCTGTTCCTCAATACGGCGGATCAACCGGTCTGCGTCGAGGAACCGCTGCCGCTGAGATAGGAGCTGAACCGCGCGGCGCAACGCCCGTGGGCTGCGGTCCCCCAGGTCAAAGGCCCGGGTGTAGCTGTCGATCGCCAATGCTTCGTTGCCGCGTCGATCGTGGATCACGGCGGCCAACAAGGGCAAGCGAGACCACGCGGGACGCGCGAGAACCGCCTTGGTCAAAAGCTCCAGGGCCTCCACCAGAGGCTGGTCTTTCCCCGTCTTCGCCTGCAGCACGAGATGAACCGCGCGGCCGTACTGCCACAGTGGCCCCCGTCCCTCGATCCGCTCGATTTGCTGGAGCACCCGGCCCAGATCTGCGTCGTCCTCCGCACGCAGGGCCAGATCGAAGAGGAGGAGCCAGGCACGCAAGTTGTTGGGATCCGCGTCGGCCAACCGCCGGCACAACTGCCGTGCCTGGGCGAAGTCGCCAATCTGCAGCGACACCGCCGCCAGTCCGCCCCAGAGTTGTGAAAGTTGCCCCTTCGGAAGTTTCGCGGTCTTTTCCGCTAACGGCCGTACCTGCGGACCGGCCTCCTTGCCAAAGCGAAGCACGAGGTAGTTCGCCCGAGCCAACCGAAGCGGGACGCCATCGCCCAGGTCCCGTTCGGTCGCCTCGAGAAGCTTGACCGTCCGCTCCCAGTCGCGCTGGCGTTCCGCCAGAGCGGCAAGCGTCAGTCGCAGTTCGACGCTCTCGGGCTTCTTGCCCTGGGCCTCGCCCAGGAGCTTTTCCGCCTCCTTGACGCGGTCCTGAGCGACCAGCACTTCGGCCCGAAGGATCGTCACGGAGACCGATCCAGGCTCCGCGTGCTCCGCCCGATCGAGGAACTGCTCCGTCTGCGTCCAGTCGCGGTCCGACCGGCTGAGCCGGAGGTTTCTTAGGATGGCCACCTGCGCGAGTTGGAGCCATCCGACCGCCGGGGCCTTGTCCATCTTCATCACCTGGAGAAGCTCTTCGAGGGCCTCGTCGACGCGTCCGACGGAGAGCAAAGCTCCCGCGACGCCCATTCGGGCGGGAACCCAGAACGGGTCAACCTCCAGGGCCCGGCGGAACGACGACAACTGCTGATCGGCATTGCCGAGCTGTTGGTAGCACTGTCCGAGCCAGAAATCCGTCTGCTTGACAAGATCCGGCCAAGGGGTCAATTCGGCGCGGAGCGACTCAAAACGGTGGCTTGCCGTCAACCATAGCCCGCGCACCAGCTCGCTCCGCGCTTCCAGATATCCCACAAGCGGCTGCGGGCAGCCCGCACGACCAAGTTGCTCCATCGTCTGGCGGGCCTCATCAAGCTTGGCGTCTTCGATGAGCAACCGCGTCAAGTTCCACAGCAGGTCCACCTGCCCTGGATTCTTCTCCAGGCCCTTGCGGAGCCATGTGATCGCGTCGCCGCGGCGATCGGCAAGCGTCTCCACATCCGCAAGCGCCGTATACAGGGGGATGTGATGGGGGTAAAGCTCAATGGCTTTCGCCCCATACCGCCGGGCCTCCTCGGGCCGCCGCAACTCCGCGGCGCACTGCACGGCCAGATGAAGGGCATCGACGTTGTCCGCGGCCAGGGCGAGGGCCTTTTGAGCCTGATCCATCGCCTGATCCGGCATGTTCCCAGTTCTCAGGTACCGCCCATACATGACGTGCGCCTCGGCCGACTTCGGATTGGCATCCACCATCGCCGCCATCCGCTGGTCGGCCTCGTCTGCCTTCTCCAGTCGCCGGCGCAAAAGTTCGGCCAATCGCAGATACGTCGCCAGCCGCTCGGGGCTGCTGTGAATCGCCGCACGATAGGACTGGGCCGCATCCGCGAACTGCGTAGCCGCCTCCTGACAAATCCCCAACAGCGTAAGCAGTTCGCCATCGGCCGGTGTTGCTTTGAGTAGGTTCCGTTCAAGATGCTCCCGGGCGTCGCGGTATCTCCCAAGTTCAATCGCCACCGCAACCAGTCGTCTTCGAGCGTCGGACCGACTCGAATCCAGTCGCAGCACTCTTTCTAGCGTGGCATAGGCCGGTTCGTAAGCCGGCAGATCGGCCAGCAGGGCCCCGAACTCCCACAGCACATCGACGTCGTTAGGAACCAGTTCAACATACCACTGGAAATTGCGCACCGCGTCGCCGAACTTCTTGGCCTCCTTCGCCCGTTCGGCCTCGCGTAAGAATACGTGAGCATTCCGCCTGACCTGAAACCCGTGAAGCCAATGAACGGCGGCCCCGAAGATCACCATGACCACGGCCAAAACGACAATCAATCGAATATTCAAT